>NZ_AUNI01000021.1:300000-414823 GCF_000447795.1 Bacteriovorax sp. Seq25_V
TTAGTCCAGAGTATGAAGGACTAATTCAAGCAGGAGCTTCTCCAAGGGCCACAATCTGGTTGCAGAAATTAGGACGCTTTATGGCATATCTTGCTCAGCGAGATTATGTTTCACCTGATGATATTATGAAAGTAATACCAGGTGTATTAGGACACAGAATGATTCTGACTTATGAGGCGAGCATTGATAATATTAATGCTCGAGATGTAGCTCTTAAAATTGCGAGAAATTTAGTCTAATGATGAATACCAAAGAAATACAAAATATTGTATCTCAAATTAAAACGAGTTTGTTTAAAAATGCAAACTCGTACTCTATTGGTATGCTTAAATCACATTTTCGTGGGACTGGATTAAAATTTAAAGAGCATCAAGTCTATTCTCATGGTGATGATGTGAGATTTATTGATTGGAAAATGCTTGCGAAAACGAGCAGTCCATACATTAAAACATTTGAAGAAGAGCGTAATGTTATTATTTCTATCGTTATAGATTGCACATCAAGTATGTTAATGGGCTATAAAGGCAAGTCTAAGCTCGAAGCCTCTCTGGAAATTGTTTCGCTACTATATCTTTTATGCGCATCAACTAGTGACTATGTAGAGGTTATAATCTGTACTGGTGATAAGTTAATTCGCGTTCCCCGAAAGCAGGGGGAAGCAGGTATTGTTGCTTTGACAAATGCATTAAGGCAGGAGGATGTAATTAACTCTGATGGAAAGATTAATCTTTCATATAATTCGAAAGCAGATATCTCTTCAGTTGTTACCAATGATCTTCTAAAAGAGTTTTATCGTCGTAGAGAGCTCGTCTTATTAACAGATTTTTATAGTTTCCTTCAAGGTAGAGACTTGAAAAAATTAATGGCAAGAAAGCATGTTCATGCATTTAGACTTTTGACTCCTTTGGATTATGCAAATAATTTCAACTACAATGTAAAAGTTGAAAATTTACAAAACCATAAAGCATCTACATTAAATATATCGACAGCCTCAAAGGAGCTTTTACCAGAAGAGGTCGGGTTTCAAGTTAAGAATCTTTTTTTGGAAAAAAGATATTTGGAAGACTTTATTAAGGAGATGTTATAGTGATGCGATATCTTCTTGTCTTGATATTTTGTTTGAATAGTTTTGCGCTCGATATAAATGGGCGTTTGAGTATTAAAGAAGGTGAAACTAGTTGGCTTGAAGGAGATATAAAGGAAGTAGAGCTCTTGGTGTGGCCGCTTGCGGATGCAAATATAGAAGATGTCAAAAATGCTATCGAGAATAAAGATTTTTGTGAGTACTTTTTTATAGGTAAAGTTAAAAAGGTTGTGTTTTCTAAGAATAATCCTGAAGCGTTGGAAATTCATGCAGACGCAACTTTGAAAAAGGCCTTTTCTGAGAGAAAGCTATTGATTTGGAGCTATCTGGCCCTAAATATACCTATTGATACAAGTTCTATAAAAACAGTTGCGGATAATCAAAAAATACAAGAATTCATAACTTTAAGTGTAGAAAGAGCATCGGCTACTCATAATAGTCTATTCATCATGTTAGGGCTGGGCCTTCTATTGATCTTGCTAGTTGGATTTTACATAAGATTTAGAAGAGGTAATAAAGTTCATGAAAATAATCAAGACTGGAAGAAGATTGTTTTAGCTGCAGAATCTCGCGATGAAGTTGAATATATTTATGCAAATAAAGATGAGGTTGTAAAATTTTTTGGTGGTGAGAATCCCAGTTTATTAGAATTGTTCAAGAGAATTAATACACATCAATATAAGAAAGAATGGAATGAGGACGAATTAGAGGATATTCGATTTGTTCTAGATGAAATAAAAGAGAGCTTACAATGATTTTCGGGTATGATCTCGCAAACCCTAAGCTAATATTTATTGGTGGTATCGGACTACTGTTTTGGCTTTTAGATTTTTTTAAAATTTTTAAAACTGCTGAGCTCAAGCTGCCTGCGGTTTTCTTTGCTAAGAAAAAAGCTGTCTCATTTTTGACAATCCTTTCATTTGTAACTGGAATAATCGCATGGGGATTGATCTCGATTAGTATGGGACAGCCAAGAAAACCACTTGGTCATGCTGAGGCGGAAAAAGAATTAAATGACATTTACTTTGTTGTAGACGTATCAAGATCGATGCTCGCTGGTGATTTCCCTCCTAATAGGTTAGAGGCTGCAAAGGATAGGATTAGGAACTTTATCGATCTTTCCCCTGTCGATCGTATCGGTATTGTGATGTTCGCAGATAAAGTATTCACCCTGATTCCTGCGACAGTTGATCTAGAACTAGTAAAACAATCTGTAGATCAAATTAGAATTGGATTTCTAGGTAATGGAACTAATATTGGTGATGCTTTAGGGCTGGCCGTTGCGAGATCAGTAACTTCAATCGCGGAGAATAAGACAATTGTGCTTTTAACAGATGGTGCAAGTAATGTTGGTCTTTTGTCTCCTGTTCAGGCAGCAGAAAAAGCCAAAGAAAAAAATATCAAAGTTTACACGATTGGTATTGGTGGTGATAAAGATGCAAAATTACCAACCGGACGAGATATATTTGGTAATCAGCAATATCAAAATATTCCAGGCGGAAGTATGGACTTTGAAACGCTTGAGAAAATTGCACAAATTTCTGGGGGGAAAAGCTTTATCGCTAGTAACTCAGAAGCACTCGACAATGTACTTCAAGAGATTAACAAGTTAGAAAGAAAGAAGATTGAGATATCTGGAAGAGTTATCTATGAAGAACTATATTGGTACTTCCTAATTCTTGGTACATTTCTTCTCATTGTAAGTGAAAGTACTAGAGTATTTTTGAAGCGTGAGGTTTACTAATGGGTTTTGAAAGATTTTGGTTTCTCATCGGGTCTGGATTACTTATTGGAATATATTTATTCTATAGAACTAGACTGTATCGAGGCTTCTTTGCTCGAGTAAAAGACTATTGGTTTTTTAAGCCTACATTAAGTAAAAAGTTATCGATTGTATTATATATTATTGCATTTTGTATTCTTGCTATTGGTTTGGGTGACCTAAGGGGAAAAGAGGAAATAATAGAAGGTAATATACCTACGCAAAAAACACTCGTTTTAATTGATACTTCCGCAAGTATGTTAGTTGAGGATATTAGACCGAATAGGATTAAAAAGGCTGTTCTTTTAGCGAGACATTTTATTAGAAATTCGTATGGGCATCAGGTCTCTCTGGGCGTATTTTCAGATATATTTAAACAGATTGTTCCGTTCACTGATGATATAGAAATTCTGGAGGCGCGACTACAAACTGTGAATGATGCTCAACCTGAAGGCGGGTCAAATATAAAATTTGCACTGCGTGAAGCCATCCAATATTTCCAATCTAAGAGTGGTTATGTGAAGGGTAATATTTTACTGATAACTGATGGCGAGGAACATGAATCAATTGATCTTAATATACCGTCTGAAATATCACTCGCCGTTATAGGGATAGGAAGTGAGAATGGTGGAAAGATTCCATTGAGAAGAGATAGTGGTCAATTTATTAGATATAAGAAGAACAATAACATTGAAGTAATATCTAAAATATCAAAAACTTTCTTTGAAAATCTTGCTAAAACAGGCGAGCATATTAAAGTCTGGTATGCACAGTCTTATAGCATGCCTACAAATGAAGTCTTGGCTTTTTTTGCCAAAATCCATGAGGAGTCCTTTACTAAAGGTAGTATGAGACAGCGACCAGTAATGGGAATTCCAATTATAATTACGTTTGTTGCGCTCTATTGTTTATATGTGATTTTCTCTCGATTTAAAACATTCTCTACCGCATGTATTATTTTTATAGTACTTAGCGGGGCAAATGTTAAGGCGCAGGATGATGATGGAAGGGAAATACCACCAGAGGTTCAACAGAAAATGAGCACTTTGCTGGATAAGTTCAAAGAAGGTGCAATATCCAAAAATGAAAAGTTAGAGCTAGCCGAGCTTTTCAGTTCAATAGATGACAATACCAAAGCAAATAGCCTCTATCGTGGAGCGATGAAGGATCTTGATGAGGAAAAAGTTGAAGATGTTTTTAATTTTGGAACATCATTACTGAAAGAAAAAAAGTTTTCTGATGGTATCGAGCTATATAAGTATCTTGATAAAGAGCGTGAAATACCAGATGAGATGAGGGAGATTGTTCGTAAGAATATTCAATTAGCAATGCAAAGTCAGAAGAATGATTCTAATCAATCTCAAGATAGCAAAGACAAGAAAGATCAAAAAGATCAAGGCAAAGATAAAAAGAAAGATAATAAGAAAGATAAGCAAAATAAAAACAGCAAAGGTCAGAACTCAGGAAACAATCAAAGCCAAGATCAGAAAGATGATGGTGATGATAAAAATAATAAGCCAAAAGATAGAGAAGAAAATAAAGAAAAAGAAGAAGAGAAAGATAAAGAAAAAGAGAAGCAAGATAAAGACGGTAAGGATGGCAAAGATGACAAAGAGTCAGAAAAAAAGAAAAAGCCAGACTCCTGGGAACAGGTTCAAAAAGACGCTGAGTTAAAAAAGAAAAAAGAAAGTGTGAAAGGTGTTTTGAAACAAATTATGAATGATGATGGAAATCTTCAAAAGAAGTTTATAAATTCAAAGACAAATCAAAACTCGAGAGAGGCTAAGGATTGGTAATGAAAGTACTTAAATATTTGATGATACTACTATTTTCTATATCTGTGTTTTCACTGGATGTTGATGTTCAGATGACGGGGAAAGAGGTTGTTCTTGGTGATAAGTTTCAAATGATTTTAAAATTTGAATATAGTGGTGATGTCGAGCCATTTGTAAGCTTTGAGCCCGTTAACGCAGAGCTTGTTGGAGATAATACAAATTCTAATAGTAGGGTTGAGAGTAGAGTTTTCTTTGCCGCTGGAAAAGCTGTACAGAAAAAGATTTATCAATTGATATATGAATTTCAACCTGTAAAAGCAGGGTATGTCCACATTAGAGATATTAAAGTCGATACAGGTGGAGAAATTACGAAGGTTCGTAGTCAGTCGCTGAAAGTTCTTACTGAAGCAAAAGACCTCGGAGACTTTATTGTTCGCGCAGAAGTGTCAAAGGACAAAGTGTTTAAAAATGAAGGGATAAATCTCAATTACTATTTATATTTTAAAAATGAGATTACTCAGCCAGAGATTAGAAAATTTCCAACGCTCCCTAAATTTATCAAAAGATTTGAACTTCCAAAAGGTGGAGTTGAAAGAATTAGCTTACAGGGCGAAATATATAAGAGAGTACTCTTGTATAAGGCAAAAGTTTTTCCAGAGGAGTCTGGGGAGCTTAAAGTTGATCCGATAGAAGTTACTTTTCAATATCCTGAACTAACTAGGACACGACGTGATGTCTTTGGTATGGCACTTATGATGGGGGGAGGAAGATACAAATCAAAAACACTTCGTTCTAAAACACTAAAGATTGATGTTGAGCCCCTTCCAGCTGAAAATGTACCTAAGAATTTTACAGGCCTTGTTGGAAAACATCAATTTAATTTGAAAGTAACTAAAGAAAGGATTTTGGTGAATGATGTTATTGAAGCGAGGCTTGAAGTTACCGGTGATGGCGCACTAGAAAAGTTTGATCCACCGAAATTGATTCAAGATGAAAGTTTTGAAGAATTTGATCCAAAAACAGAGATCGTTGAGCTTGGCGAATTATCATCTAAAAAAGTAATCGATTATACTTATCTTGGTAAGAAGTCCGTAAATCTTACAGAGAGATCTTTGAAGTTAAGTGTGTTTGATCCTGATAAAAGAGCATACGTAGAAGAGGAAATTAAAATTCCGGCACTACAAGTTTTTGGCTCTGGAGTAAGTACGCCAACAATTTCAAATGTAAACAATATAGAAAATGAGCAAGAACAGCAATCATCTGCAGAAAAAACTGATGTGGAGATAGTTGCACCTCTATTTAGTGTCGAAAAGGCGAAGTTGTTCAATTATAAGTGGATTAATATTACAATTTCTTCATTGATTTTATTGGTTTTATTCTCAATGACAAACATTAGTCATCTCTTAAGCTATAAGGCCGATAATATTAAGATCTCTAAAAAGCTATCTTATAAGAATATACATGAGTTTCTGACTCTACATGGAGAAGGAACTGGTGGGTTGAGAGATCTTGTTGATAGTAAGAATATCAGCCCTGAGGCTAAAAAATATCTACTTGAACTCATTGATAATGCTGAGAAAAATGAATATAAAGGAAAAAGTATAAAATTGAATTTCAATAGAAAGTACTTTGTTGAGTACGCTAAGGCACAACTAGATGAAAAAGTATGATTCACTAAGTGAAATAAATGAAGAGTTTGTTTTAACGATTGGTAACTTTGATGGCGTCCATCGAGGGCATCAACGTGTTCTTAGTGAGATAAAAAAGTACTGTGCTAATAATGATCTCAAGTTATGTGTTATGACATTTGTTCCACATCCGGTTCAAATTCTTTCACCTCGAAAAAATTACCTTATTAACACATATAAAGAAAGATGTGAATTACTTGAAAATATAAAAGTAGATTTTCTCGTTGAGGTTGATTTTAATCGTGATATATCCACAATGTCGCCATCCGACTTTATGGATAAATTCATTTTGAGTTCAAAGAAAATAAAGAAATTTTACGTCGGACATGATTTTGCATTTGGTGCTAATAAGTCAGGAGACTACAAATTCATTGATACATATTCGAAAAGTCACGGATTAGAAATTGAGTTATTGCCAAGGTTTGATGTCGAAAAGTGTAATGTATCATCGAGTCGCGTGAGAGAAAGTATTCTAGAAGGAAATGTCGAGTACGCAAATGAACTTCTTGGAAGAGACTTCTTTCTAAGTGGAAGAGTTGTGAAAGGTGCTGGGAGAGGGAAAACAATTGGTATACCCACAGCTAATTTACAATTTGATGATGTGAGAATTACTCCGAAAGTTGGAGTTTACATTTCCACTGTTAATATTGGAAAACAAACTTGGAATTCTATTACAAATATTGGTATTAATCCGACATTTGATCAAGGGGAAGCAATTAATATCGAAACCCATATTTTTGACTTCGATAATGATATCTATGGAGACGTCTTAAAAGTTAATTTTAAAAAGCGTATTAGAGACGAGAAAAAATTTAACTCCGTTAATGAGTTAATTTCGCAAATTAGATCAGATATAGCTGAAGCTAAAGAATACTTAGAGTCATGAAAAAGTTGGCCCTTATTGGTAGGAATATCTCACACTCAAAATCTCAATTAATGTATGAAAAAATTTTCAAAGAGAAAATTGATTATGCACTTCTGGATTATAAATCATCTAAGGATATTCCATCGATTAAGGAACTCCTTGATAAATTTATGGGAGTTAGTATTACTGCTCCTTATAAAGATCATTTTCTAAGTCAAGTCGAGGTAGAGAACGATATTTCATCTCTGGGGGCAATTAATTGTATCGCATATCGTGATGGACGATATTTAGGCACAAATACTGATTACCTTGCAGTTCTTGAGATTTTACAAGATGATCAATTGAGAGGGAGAAATATTATAGTTCTTGGTGACGGAGCAATGTCACGTGTTACAAAGTTAGTTCTTGATAAACTTAATCTAAAAGCGATATTTTTAAACAGAAAGAAAGATGGAGACTTAAACCTGATTGACTATAATTCTATCTTTTGTAAAAATCTTCTTGTCATCAATTCTTGTGCTCGCCAGTTTTCATTCACGGCAGATTTGCCTCCAGATTCAATTTTTTGGGACTATAACTACTCACATATTGAGAATAATAGTTTCTTAAAAGATAAATGTAATTATGTTGACGGTATTGATCTACTATTTCTTCAAGCAAAGTATGCAACACAATTTTGGAAATTAGATAATAAATAAATTTCACCCCCAATTATTAAACTTATTTGAATCATGCCGATAAGTAGCTGTAGATAGGTAAAATTTGAGATAAGGGATTATTGTGTTTCGAAAAGAATTCGCAGATGTTATCAGTAAAACAGGGATGGTTCCGTTAAAGGATCTTCGTCCGTTGTTAATGGATAAGGATAAAGACTCCATCTCTGAATTAGGCTTATTAGAATTTTCTTTCTTTGATGATGTAAAATTTGCAAAACAGGTCGCTGGAAATTATAGTGTACCATATATTGATTTAATGAAGGCCAGTGTACCTGATCGTATCCTCAAGCTTGTTAGACGTACTGACATTTTAAAATACAGAGCCATTCCAATTCAAAAAACAGGGAAATCAGTAAGCTTAGC
This sequence comes from Bacteriovorax sp. Seq25_V, assembly GCF_000447795.1. Classification (NCBI taxonomy): domain Bacteria; kingdom Pseudomonadati; phylum Bdellovibrionota; class Bacteriovoracia; order Bacteriovoracales; family Bacteriovoracaceae; genus Bacteriovorax; species Bacteriovorax sp. Seq25_V. The sequence continues at coordinate 308,254 of NZ_AUNI01000021.1, forward strand.
GATTTTTGATCCTTCGCTTATTGCACGTCAAGCCGAGCTCCAATCCTTGTTTCAGCACCCAGTCGATTTTATTTTAACGTCACTAAGAGCTTGGAAAAGATTGTTTGAAAAAATTGAAGTCTCAATTGATGAAGTTCTTGAAACAGTTAAAGAGGTAAAAGCTGATTCAGGAGTGAATGAAAATCTTGTTGAAGAAGATATCGGTGATGATGTTATTCGTTTCGTAAATAGAATTCTTGCTGATGCTTTTCTTAGAAAATGTAGTGATATTCATATTGAACCATATGAACACAATTTTAGAGTTAGATTTAGAATTGATGGTACACTTATTGAGGTTGCACAGCCTCCAAAATCATTAATTGCTCCTATTGTTTCACGTCTTAAAATTCTTGCACAGCTAGATATTTCTGAAAGAAGAAAACCACAAGATGGTAGGATTAAGCTTTCTGTTGCAGGAAAGCCGATTGATTATCGTGTGTCGACACTCCCAACACTATTTGGTGAAAAGGTTGTACTAAGACTTCTTGACCAGTCCAATCTACAGCTAGATATGACTAAACTAGGATTTGAGCCAAAACAAATTAAAGTTTTTCAAAATGGTATTCATCAACCATATGGGATGTGCTTGGTGACAGGTCCTACGGGATCTGGGAAAACAACAACACTTTATTCGGCACTAGCTGAACTTAATACAGATGATGTAAATATTTCTACAGCGGAAGATCCATGTGAGTTTAACCTCGAAGGGATCAATCAGGTAAATATTAAAAAAGAAGTTGGTTTGACTTTTCCGGCTGCACTTAAAGCTTTTCTTCGTCAGGATCCCGATATCATCATGGTTGGGGAGATTCGAGACTTTGAAGTAGGAGAGATTGCTGTTGAAGCTGCTCTAACTGGTCACATGGTTTTAAGTACACTCCATACTAACGATGCACCATCGACAATTACACGTCTTTTAAATATGGGAATTGAGCCTTTTCTTGTAACAGGATCGTTAAATGTTGTTGTTGCACAAAGACTATGTAGGAAAATTTGTACTCAATGTAAGATAGAGGATACAAAAATCTCAAAAGAAGAGATAATAGCTTGTGGGATTGCTCCTGCATCAGCGGAAAAAATAAAAATATATCGTGGTGCTGGTTGTGAGCACTGTAACAACACTGGTTATAAAGGCCGTGTTGCGATTTACGAAGTTTTAGATGTTAGTCCAGCTATAAAAGAAATTATTTTAAAGCATGGATCTAGTGATGACATCAAGAGACAGGCCATTAAAGAAGGGATGAAAACTTTAAGAATGAGTGCACTTACGAAAGTAGCTTTAGGAGAAACATCTCTTGAAGAGGCAGTGAGTAACTCTAGTTCTGATAAGTTTTAAGGGGTAAAAGATGAGTGCTGATACTAAATCAACAAAACTACAGTCAGAACCAACAGCTACGAAAAAGTTAGAGGTTGGTGAAAACATAAAGATTCAACAATTGTTTAAGTTGATGGTTGATAATGGGGGATCAGATTTACATATCTCTCCTGGGACTTCACCAGCTATGCGTGTTAATGGCGAGGTCATAAGAGTCAAGGTACCTGCGCTAACACCACAAACTTCTAAGGAACTTGTCTATCAAGTTTTGTCTGAAGAACAAAAAAATGAATTTGAAAAAACTCTAGACCTCGACTTCTCTTTTGGTATTAAAGGTCTTGCGCGCTTTAGAGGAAATGTTTTTTACTCAAAAGGTGGTGTTGCAGCTGTTTTTAGACAGATTCCTAGTATTGTACCGGATTTTAAATCACTAAACCTACCAAAGGTTTTAATGGATATGACAGATGTGTCAAATGGACTTATTCTAGTAACTGGACCAACTGGTTCTGGTAAGTCGACAACTCTGGCAGCGCTGATTGATAGATTAAATGAAATCGAAGCTGGGCATATCATTACTTTAGAGGATCCAATCGAATTCGTTCATCCTCATAAGACTTGTATTATGAACCAAAGAGAGATTGGGAGGGATTCACTATCTTTCAAAAATGCACTTAAAGGTCTTTTACGTCAGGATCCCGATATTGTTCTCGTTGGTGAGATGAGGGACGCCGAAACGATTGAAGCGGCACTTACTATTGCTGAAACTGGCCACTTAGTTTTTGGAACCCTTCACACAAACTCATGTGTTCAGACAATTAATAGAATGGTTAACGTTTTCCCTTCAGAGCAACAGGACCAGATTAGAACACTACTATCGTTTGTTCTACAAGGAGTTGTTTCGCAACAGCTCCTTCCAAAATCTTTTAGTCCAGGGCGTGTACTTGGAATGGAGATTTTAAGAACAAATCCTGCGATCAAAAACTTAATTCGTGAAGATAAAATTCATCAGATATATTCTCAGATGCAAGTAGGACAAGATAAGACTGGAATGGTTACAATGAATCAAAGTATTAAAAGACACTTTGATGCGGGTCTGATCGATGCTGAAACAGCTATGTCATATTCAACAAACCCTGAGGAACTTGCACCGCAACTTGGATTAAAAGAAAGGTAGGTCGAGTTAGATGGGACTTTGGAAATGGGAAGGATTAGATAAAAACGGCAAGAGAGCATCTGGTCAAATTGAAGCAACTACTGAAAAAGAAGTACGAAGACTTCTTAGGGGCCAAGGTAATCGTCCGAAAAAAATTACTCCGCCATCAATTTTAGAATTTGATCTTGGTCAATGGATGGTTGAACAAGGCTTCGCTAGTGCTTTTGGAACAAAAGAGCTTTCAAACTTTACTAAGCAGCTTGCGATTATGATTAATGCGGGTGTTCCAATTTTACAGGGACTAGAAATTATTTATAAAACAGAGAAAAATGCTGCTCTTAAAAACGCAATTCAAAGAATTGCAAAAGATGTTCAGGAAGGAAAAACTCTCGCCGAGAGTATGACCAAACAAAAAGGTTTTGATAAACTATACTGCAATCTTGTAAAAGCTGGTGAAATCGGAGGGATTCTAGATGTCATCTTGAATAAGCTTTCAATTCACTTAGAGAAACAAGAAAAAACAAAGTCACAGATTAAGTCAGCTATGACCTATCCTTTTATTGTAACAATGATTGGTATTGGGGTCGTGTGGGGCCTTGTAACTTTCGTTGTTCCTCAATTTGTAGGAATGTTAAAAGATACGGGGAAAGATATCCCTGGTATTACACAATTTGTAATGGATGTCAGTGATCTTTGTGTAAACTACTCTGCATATGCTGTACCTATTGTCATTATTGTCCTTGTATTGATCTCGAGTTGGATAAAAACACCAGCAGGAAAAATTATTTATGATAAATTTGCCATGAAGATCCCTGGGTTTGGTGTTGTTGTAATTAAAGGAAATTTAAGTTCATTCACGAGAACTCTTGGGACACTACTTTCTGCAGGGGTTTCATTAATAGATGCATTAGAAATTTGTATTGAGACGATAGATAATGGTGTTATTTCTCGTGATATTGCCGCAGTTAAAAAATCAGTTATTGAAGGGAAAACTTTAACAGAACCACTTCAGAAAATTGATTATTTTCCCGAAATGGTTGCACAGATGATTAAAGTTGGTGAGCAGACAGGGTCAATTGACCAGATGCTTGACAAGATTGCTGTCGTTTTTGAAGACGAAGTTAATATGGCCGTTGAGTCTGCGACAAAGTTAATTGAACCTTTAATCCTTGTCGGCCTCGGTGGAACAATTGCTGTCGTTCTTGTCGCTATTTACCTGCCGATGTTCATGAGTGCAGGTTAAATTAATTTTGCCAATTTTAGATGGCACAATTACGGTAAAAACTTCCTTATCTTGTTGAAATTAGGGGGAGCTTTGTGAAAGTTAAGAAATGTTTTACTATATAAGCATGTTTTTCCACTTGAATATTTAAAAGGTCTTAATCCTTTTTCATACTTTAAATGGAAATAGTTTTTTACCCAAAGTGATCTTAATTCACTTTGTGAGAAAGGAGATTTTTATGAATAAGTTGAGAAATGAGTCCGGCTTTACGCTCGTTGAGCTTATGGTCGTTGTTGCCATCATTGGTATTTTGTCAGCGGTAGCAATTCCAAATTTTAAGAAGTATCAGGCAAAGTCTAAAACTTCAGAAGCTAAGTTACAACTATCGTCGATGTATACTGCAGAAACTGCGTTACTTGCAGATTATGATTCGTTTGGATCATGTCTTGGTTTTGCTGGTTACGTAGCACCAGCTGCTGCTAACTATTATGCAGGTGGTATTGGAAGTGACACTGACGGTAATGCTACTGTTGTTGCAAATGGTGGAACAGGTTGTACTGCAGCTTATACTTTCAATGCAAGAAAAACTACAGGTTCTTCAACACCAGCTGTTTTTGCTGATGCTAACACTGCATTTGCAACTGGAGCAACTCCAACTGACTTTACTGCTTCAATGGCGGGGAAAATTGGAAGTACAGGTGTGATCAATGCATGGAGTATTGATGAGAATAAGGCTTTATCTACGAATAACGCAGGTATCGATTAATCAAAACTAATAAGAGGGCTCGAAAGGGCCCTTTTTTACTTTGAAAAATTATACCTCTTACCGAAAAAATCAAAATCCTCACAAGACGTTTCATTTCCTTTAAAACATTCGTAATCAATTTCTTTTTTTAGTTCATATAAATTTTTTTCAACTCTTTCTTTTAACTGACCATCAGGCATTTTCTGGTATGACGTATAGAGAATCATGAAGCCAAGTTTCTTGTTTTCCTCTTTTATGTGAATTTTAGAGAGAATACTTGAAGCAATTTTAAATCGCATGTCGGTATCAAGATTGATCAGTTTTGTGAAATAAGGAATGGCTTTTGGGCACTCTTTTAACTCGAAGCAAAGATTGAATCCTGCATTCCAAAGTAAATCAAGAGATGAAGGATAAAATTTTAAACCTTCATTATAAATATCTTCAGCCCCCCTTAAGTCGTTTTTAATGATTGATAGATATAAACCACCGTAGAGATAATTTTCAAAGAAATAAGGGTCGAGACTCGAAATTGCTTTAAAGCGATAGAACATCCAGCTTCTATCTTCTTTTGTATGATCAATGTCTGACTGTAACATAGTCAACATCCATAAATATGATGAAACTAGTTTCGGAGCACCTAGGGAAATAATTCTTGCAATGTTAGGATTTAAAGTTAAAGGTTTATCTGTTTTAATGACAGTGTTACTTGGTGTATGATTAAGACTATTAAAACATAAGAAGGACAGTAGCAAGAGTGCTAATAAAATGATTTGGCCTGAATTGTATTTTAGTTTTATCATATAATTAATTATAGCTTTAATGTGTGAAGGTGGAAAGAGTGTTTGAAGTTAGAAATATTTCAAAAAAATTTAAGCCAGATTTTTGGAAGAGTGATTTTGTTGCCTTAAAGGATGTATCTTTTAAAGTTGAGAAAGGTGATATCGTTGGTTTTTTAGGAGCCAATGGAGCTGGTAAGACAACACTTCTAAAAATTGTTCTAGGTTTCATTACAGCAAGTGATGGTGAAATTATTTTTCATGAGAATCTTGGTAAGAGGAAAAATCCTTTCGAGAAAATTGGTTACATGCCTGAACGCCCATATTATTACGGAAATCTTAATGGAAGGGAATTTCTTGAGTATTGTGGTCAACTTAATAACCTTAAAGATAAGGAACTTAAAGTTCAAATAGAGAAATGGACCAAAGTTTTAAAAATTGACTATGCCTTAGATAGAAAAATATCATCCTATTCCAAAGGAATGTTGCAGAGGCTTGGATTTTCATCTGCGCTACTCCATGATCCATTATTAATTATTTTGGATGAACCTCTTTCTGGCCTTGACCCAATTGGGAGAAAAGACTTTAAAGATATTCTTGTTGAGTTAAATAAAAAGGGAGTAACCGTTTTCTTCAGTTCTCATATTGTTTCTGATGTTGAAGAAGTTTGTAAACATGTTGTTGTTCTTGAGAAGGGTGAGCTTATCTTCAGTGGAGAAATAAAAAAAATAATCTCTGACAATAGTGAAGATCATATTCTTATTACTCTCGAAGAGAATGAAAAGATTGAAGAAAAATATAAGGCTAAAGTCCAACAGCGAAATGCTGAGGGGGTGAGATATGTTATCGAAGCTGAGAGCAAAAAAAGTTTTATTAAAGATGTTGATGCTCTCGGAGGAGAAATTATATCTCTGGTTAGAGAAAGAAAGACACTTGAAGAAGTGATTTATAAATTGAGAGATGCAAAGTGAATAAAATTTTATTAATTGCAAAATATTCATTTCGAGACACTTTAAGAAGTAAGTTAATGATTAATGTTCTATGGGTATCCTTAGGAGTTCTTACTCTTACTTATGTTACCTCAGAGTTTTCTTACGGAAATGTTAGTAAAGTAGCGCTTGATTTTGGCCTGTCTCTATCTGCACTAGCGACAAGCTTTATCGCTATCTTTGTTGGAGCATCTCTGCTATCAAGTGAGATTGAAAATCGCACTGCTTATATAACATTGTCTCGTCCTGTTACAAGACAATCATTTATTCTGGGGAAAATTTTAGGAACGTCATTCTTTCTTTTGTTAAATTCATTGATAATTTCTGCAGTCTCTCTCTTGTGTTTTCTTGGAGTCGGAGGAGAGATCAATCTAGCAATATTTTGGGCCGTATTATTCTCTCTTCTTGAGGCAATAATATTATTGCTTGTTGTCTTAAATTTCTCTCTGATAACAAATAGAGTTATTAGCGTAATTAATACTCTGGCTGTTTTTATTCTTGGTCATGCAATACCCTCTGCTTTGAAAATGGGGTTTGTCAAAAGTCGCCCTGAACTTGAGACTCTTTTAAATACATCCACTTATTTTATTCCTAATTTAGATAAGCTCAATATAAAGAATGAAATTGTGCTAAGTGGTTTACTCGAAAGTTCTGTACTTATAAATGGGGCTGGATATGCACTCTTTTATATCTTATTTTTAATTATTCTAAGTATACTGATTTTTAATAAGAAGGAATTGAATTAATGGAAGTCACTTTTTATAAAACATTTACAACAATCTTTGGACTTCTGGTTGGCTCATTTTTAAATGTTCTAATTCATAGAATACCTTTAAAAGAAAATTTTGTAATTGATAGGTCTAGATGTCCTAAATGTAATTATCAAATTAAGTGGTATGAAAATCTTCCTGTTATTAGTTATATATTTCTTCTCGGTAAATGTAGAAATTGTAAGACTTCGATAAGCTTTCGTTATCCACTTGTTGAAATGATAACTGGATTTGTAGCGTTCTTACTTTTTCCAAAAGTATTAAATTACTCACATGCTGCGTCTTCCTTACTATATTTTTCAATTTTTTGTGCATTGCTTGTACATTTCTTTATTGATCTTAAACATAAGATTCTACCTGATGGGATAAATATTTACCTAGGTATCTGCTTCTTTGTTTTGGCGGTAACGAAATATCACTATATGCACTGGTTAGTCGGTGGTCTTATTGGTTTTTTATTCCCTCTTGGTGTTACATATTTATTTTATATCTTAAGAAATCAAGTAGGACTTGGGGGAGGAGATATAAAACTTTTTGGTGTTCTAGGTTTATTTCTTGGACCTATCGGAATTATCCACAACATTCTCTTTAGTTGTATTCTGGGTTCTGTTATTGGGTTGCCGTTGATGGCCTTTAAAATAATTGATCGGAAAACAGCTGTTCCGTTTGGCCCATTTATTATTATCGTCGCCATCGCTCAGATTTACTTTCCTGAATTTTTCAAGTCGTTCGTCTCATTAATTTTCTAAATTTGCATTAACTTCTTGAAAGAAGGAGAGGATGCAAGTTATACTATAATGAGAAGCATCAAGTTCAAGGAAGAGAATATTGGGTATTAATTCAATAAAGGGTGATGAAATTATCGAACTAATCAAAGGATTAGTTGGGGTGAAGAATACCCAAGTTTTAGGACTTGATATTGGCCTAAGTCAGGTCAAGATAGCTAATGTCGTTCCAACAAGTAACGGTTATAAATTGACGCGTTATGTTTCAAAGCTCTTACCAGAGGCAACTTTAATCGAAGATGAAATTCAAAAAGAAGATGAGCTAAAGAGTACGCTTGCTGATTGTCTTGATGAAATTGATGGAAAAAATAAGCAGGTTTGCCTTGGTTTATTTGGACCGAACTCTGTTGTTAGAAAGATTCAACTTCCTGGTGGAACTGAAGAAGAAATTGAAGACCAGGTTCTTTGGGAAGCGGAGCAGTATCTTCCATTCCCAGTAGATGAAAGTAATATTGATCAATTCATTATTGGTGAAAATGCCGGTGGTGGTGTTGATGTTGTTGTTGGTGCAGCGAGACAGGATTTACTATTAACATATAAAAGCTTAGTGGAAGAGGTTGGGGCAAAAGTAAAAATTGTCGACCTCTCTGCGATTGCTTTGAGTAATATTTTTGAATTTACAATGGCTGATGAGATTCAAAGTAATGAAAATTCATCATGGTTAATTTTAGACCTTGGGGCGCAGAAGACAATTTGTATTATCTATAAAGACGGCATGCCAATGTTTATCAAAGAAATTCAAATTGGTGGCGTGATGATCACTGAGGAAATACAGAGGCAGCTTGGTGTTAACTATCAAGAAGCTGAAGATTTGAAGACGACTGTTGATGAAAACGGTAATCTCCCTGAGGAAATAAGTACAATTATTAGTGATCTTTCAACAAAATTTATTAGTGAAATTAAAAAGGTAATCGAGTTTTATGTGAGTTCGACTTCTGATGACTCACTAATTGGGTGTTATGTTACCGGGGGATCTGTTCAGTTACCAGGTATTCTTGAGGGAATAACAGAGAGTCTTGGTATTGATGTAAGTATATTAAATCCATTTAGGGTTCTAGAAGTTGATAAGAGTTTTACAGAAGAAGAGTTGAGCGATATTGCATATACTGGTTGTATTGCTATTGGGCTCGGTATGAGGCAGGTGAAGTAATGATTGAAATTAACCTCCTCGAGAAAAAGAAACCCTTTAAGCTCCCCGTTGTTTTAGGTGTCGATCTTAATGAAGTTAATATTAAGCCGATTGTCATCGCATATATCTTAACAATCATTGTCGATGCGTATGTGAGACCAGCAATTGGGGAAGATGTAACAGACTTAAAGATGCAGCTAGAATCTTTGAATGCAGAAACAAAGAAAATTAAAACATTTTTAAATAAAAACAAGAGCCTCGCAGATATGCTTACTGAGTTTGGAAAGCAGATTGAAAAACTTAAAGACAGAGAAAAACAAGTAAAGACAATTATTGATATGAGAACAAACCCAAAAAACATCGTCTCAGCAATAACAAAAATTATTCCTGAAGACATGTGGTTTGATTCATTTGAGATCAACTCGAAAAATGAAGTTAAGATCGAAGGTGGAGCCATCTCTTATCGTAGTGTCGGTGAGTTTATTACAAAAGCAAATGAGTTAGAGTTCTTTGGTGGATCAATTCTTATTAGAAATTCGGTTACAAAAGAAATCACAATTAACTCATCAGAGTATCGTGTTCAAAGTTATTCTCTTGAAGGGAAAGTAACTTCATTTGGTGTGTTAGAATAATGATTAAAATTATTAATAAAGCATATTTAATTATTATTTTTCTTAGCGTTTGGGGCTTATATCAACGCTATGAAGAAGTTGAAACCGAAAAAGAAAGCTTCAATGGGCAAATTTCTGCAGTTCAGGCACAACTGAATAAAAGTAAAAGAGACAAAAAGAAAATTGAAGATTTTCTAAAAAATATTGAAATTAAGAAAGCCGAAGTTGAAGAAGTTGCACTTCAGGTTGAAAAGCTACAAGCAAAGCTACCACAAGAACTGTCTGACTCTGAAACAGTAGGGAAAGTGAGAAATATTGCTGATAGGCTGAAGATTAGAGATATTAGAGTGAATCCCGCCGAAGAGGCCGATAAAGGTTTTTATTTCGCGAAAAATTATGAAATTGAAGCAACTGGAACATACCTCCAATTCTTACTACTCTTAGAAGGGCTCTCCGATTCAGAAAGAATCTTAAACGTGAAAAATATCAAGATAGAAAGAAACGCTACACAGAGTAAGGGGCGTTACGAGATTATCAAAATAACTGCGATTATTGAAAGTTATAGATACAATCCATCATATCGCGAGAATCGTGGTATTGAGGAAATTGAAAAGAGATTTGAAGAAGAAGCCAAGAAGAAGGCTGCTCCAGCTAGAAAGAAGAGAGGGAAGTCATAATGAAATTTTCTCTGATTTTAATTTTATCTCTGAATACTTTAGCAATTAGTCCTGTAATTAAATCAAGACTTCAAAATTACAGAGACCCATTTAAAAGAAATGTTTATCGCTCCACGAATAAAGACCAAAAGCGTAAGGAGCTAAAAACATATTTTTCAAATAGAATTAATCCTCAGAATATTCCGATTGAAAATATTAAAATAACTGGTGTGTTTTTAGGTCAGGAGAGAAGAGCTCTCGGAGTTGATTCAACAGCTGATGCTCAATCACAGGAACCATTTATTATTAAAGAAGGAATGAAACTTGGGCCAGACGCGATCGAAGTCAAAGCTATTCTTCCTGGGGGAATTGTTCTGGTTGAAAAAATTCTTAATGTTTACGATGAAGAAGAATACTTGGAAACAATTATTCCAGTATCAGAGTAAATGCCTCTGTTATATATAACTTTGCGAAATTAAAAAGTGTGTTAATATATTCTTAGTAACAATTTTACTTATGGAAGAGTAAATTATGATTAAAGGAATTATTTTATTTGTATTCTTGGGTGTGATTTCATTTTCTACATTCGCTACAAATATAGTCGCTATTAACTTTCAACAAAAAGATGAAGTGAGCTATCTTGACTTTGTTTTCGATCAAGAGAACGTCAATGTTCGTAAATTTCATGTAACTGATGATAAGCAAATTATTGTTGATATCACAGGTGTTGAAGCATCTCAAAGAGTTCTAAGAGCTTTTGATACTTCTGAGTTTTCAGGAAGTGTTGTTTTTGTTTCTGCTTATAAAAAGCCAGATGAAAACGATACAATCAGAGTAGTAATTCAATTAAGAGATAATGTTAGATCTAAGATTGCAATAAATGGAAAGCGAGCAGTACTACAAATTGAAAATAGATTTGGAGTTTTCGCGCAAAGAGAATTAAAGCAAGGTGAAAACTTATCGGCTAAAACAATTCAAGAGGAAAAGGCCGTAAGAGTAAATGTTCCAAAGTCTGAAAGTCTTGAAGATATTTTAGAGAACTTAACTTTATCAGGAAGAAAGAAATATATTGGAAAGAAAATCACATTAAATGTAAAGAATCTGCCAGTTTCAAGTATTCTCGATATGATTGCTGATGCTTCTGGTTTTAATATTATCCAATCAGAAGATGTTACGGCCTTACCGAAGGCGTCACTAAACCTTGTAAAGATTCCTTGGGATCAAGTACTCGATACCGTTTTGAAGTTAAATGATTTAGTTGCCGAAAAGAATGGATCAATTTTAACGATTAAAACATTAGCTAAGGCGACAGAAGAGAGACTCGCTAAAGAAGCTGCTCAAACAGTTAAAGTTAAGGCAGAAGTGTTAGTAACAAAAATTTTCCCAATAAGTTATTCAAAAGCAAAAGATGTTGAAAATATTTTCAAGGACTACTTAACTAAAGATAGAGGAACTCTTTCAATAGATGAAAGAACTAACTCTGTAATTGTGAAAGATACACAATCAAATATTGAAAAGATGTCTAAGGTTCTTGAATTTCTAGATACACAAACACCACAGGTTTTAATTGAATCAAAAATCGTTGAAGTTTTTGAAAGTTATGCAAGAGAGATCGGTTTAAAGCAAGGGGTCGGTTTTGGGTATGATCCTGTTGGGCAAAAGTCTGGAACACCTGCAATTGTAGGAAATACTCCAGGGACAACTGAGGATGGGGGACCAGGCTTTAGTTTTTCAACTGCTCCAACTGCAGCGACGAATGCCATGGAGTTAACAATCGGACGTTTTGGAAGATTATTTAACCTCGATTTTAAATTACAACTTTTAGAGTCAGAATCGAAAGGGAAGGTTGTTGCATCTCCTCGTGTTGTAACTAAACATAATGTTAAAGCACAGTTAATTTCAAAGGAACAAACTTCATATGTTAAGACTGAAGGAACCGGAGACAGTGCGATTTCTTCATTCGAGCCAATCAGTGCTACCCTTGATCTTACAGTTACTCCACTTGTAACAAATGATGGATCAATTGACTTACAAATTGAGCTTTCAAAAGAGCAGTTTGGGACACCTCCGCAGGTAGGAGCTCCACCTGATATTACAACAAGAAAGATAAACACGAGTGTTCTTGTTGATAACGGCTCGACAATTGTTCTTGGGGGACTATATAATTATTCTCAAAGAGAAAATCATTCAGGAGTACCTTTCTTAAAAGATATTCCATTAATTGGTTGGTTATTTAGAACACCATATAACCCATCGACTAGTAAACAAGAGCTTGTGATATTTATCACTCCTAGAATTATAAATCAGGAGAAAGCTGGACTAGTAAACGCAATGTAAATTATGTCAGATTACTCAAACCTAATTGAAAAATATATTTCAACATTAAAGCAAGACCCGCAATCTCGGGTCTTTGCTCCTTTGGGTGAAATCTACAGAAAACTAGGGTTGATTGATAAGGCCATTGCAGCCTACGAAGCTGGTTTAAAATTTAATCCAGAGTATAATTTAGGAATAATCGGCTATTCCTCGTGTCTGATAGATATGGGAGACTTCAAAAAGGCGTATTCTGTTTTACAGCCACTCGTTCGATCGAGTGGGGACAATATCAAGTTTTTGAAAAACATTGCTATCTGTGCTGAAAATGTCGGAGATGTTGAAAACGCTTTAAAATATTATAAAACAATTCTTTTTTTTAATCCTCGAGATACACACGCCACGGAATTTGTTACGAAATACGAAGACTTGAATACGACGGTTATTAAAAAAGATGTTGTTCAATTTGAAGTTGACTCTCTCGAGAGTGATGGTCTTGATGAATGGACTCAGTTAAGTCTTGTTGAGGAGTCCAATGTTTCTGTAGAGGAAGGCGAGAAAGACGACGAGGATGAAGATGAGTCACGTAAAGCAGATGAGTCACCATTCTTTAGTCATACCCTTGTTGATCTTTATTTAAAGCAAGGTGCCAAAGATAAGGCCCTTGAAATTTTAGAGAAAGCTCTTGAGCTTAATCCCGAAGATACGAGAGTTGCAGATAGAATAATTGAAATTAAAGCTCAACTTACATCCAGTACTGGTCATGACGATCTAATGAGTTTGTTTGATCAGAAAGCTTCAAAAATAGTGGAAGTTGAGGATGATAATTCTGAGAAATTGAAAATGGCATATGAGTTATTTCTTGCAAAGATTCATGCTCGAGCAAATGAGATCACATTAAAATGAAAAAAATCCTTGTAATAAATGGACCGAATCTTAACATGTTAGGTAAACGTGAACCTGAGATTTACGGGAAAGATAGCCTTGCAGATATCGAGAAATACACTGAGGAAATGATAGAGAAACATGGATTGCAAGCTGATATGAAATGGCAGCAGTCTAATAGTGAAGAAGAGCTAATTAGCATCATTCATGATACTTTTGACAGTGATTTCAATGGTTTAGTTATTAACCCTGGGGCGTTTTCTCACACAAGTATCGCACTTTTAGATGCTCTAAGTATGTTGAAAATACCCGTTATTGAGGTTCATTTGTCAAATACAAATCGTCGTGAGGACTTCAGAAAGACAAAAATTACTGCCCAATCCTCAACTGGTGTGATAGAAGGTTTAGGAAAAAAAGTTTATTATCTCGCAGTAATGTCGCTTATTGATTAAATGATTAAAAGGAAGATCTCATGGAAATTCAAACAACAGATTTCAGAAAAGGTTTAAAAGTTGAAGTTGATGGTAAACCATACCTAGTTATTAAGTGTGATTTCACTAACCCAGGTAAAGGATCAGCTTTCTATAAACTAAAAATGAAAAATTTAGAAACAGGTGCAATGCTTGAAAGAACATATAAGTCTGGAGTTGCAACTGGTGTTATGAAACCAGATCTACTTGAGAGAGAAGTAGAGTATATGTACAATGACCCAGATGGATTCAACTTCATGGATCAGTCAAACTATGAAACTATTCATGTAGCGACTGATTATGTTGGTGACGCTGCTAACTACCTTCAAGAAGGGATTAAGCTATTTGTACTTTACTATAATGGTAAACCAATCTCGATTGAGCTTCCAAACTTTGTAGAACTAGAAGTAAAAGAAACAGATCCTGGCCTAAAAGGTGACACTGCACAAGGTGGACTAAAAAAGGCGATTATGGAGACTGGTCTTCAAGTAAACGTACCACTATTTATTAAAGAAGGTGAGATTCTAAAGATCGATACCCGTACAGGTGATTACGTAGAAAGAGTAAATAAATAATCTTAAGAGGCCTCATTCTCGAGGCCTTTTTTTTCCTTTAAAATTTTAGAATTCTCTTAGGAAAGAACTGCTCCACGACAGTATTTATAGGCACTTAGGTTATAATATAAGTATGAAACTTATGATGGTGATACATTGTCTGCCACTATAGAAACATTCATTGAAACATGGTTTGAAGATGGAAATCTCGAAAGTTCTTTATACAAGAGCGAGGAAGTCTATTTCCAATTTCTAGAACAATTCAATTCATTATCAGATGAAGAATGTAAAAAACTTCTAACAATAAGAGAGAATTTAAAAAAATCTTATTTTGAAAATTTAATAACAACACTTTGTTATTTTAGAACAGGAAAAATAAATTTATATAAAACAGAAATAATAAATATCTTCGAGTTTTTGTTAAAAGCCAAACGTTATCCGCGCATGAAACAATTACTGACGACATTAAAAATGTGTAATGCTCCTTTGAGTAATTTGAAGAAGTATGAGGATATTGTTTTAATTAGATTGGGTGATCCTTCTTTAAGTCTTGAGATAGATTTTAATTCGATTACAGATAATGCAAATATCTATTTTAAAAACAAAACTCTTAGAAGAGAGTATTATAAAAGTTCAGAAGTATATTCGTTAACAAATGTTTTAAGTGCCTTTTTAGCCGGCTTGAGCGAAATTTCATCTAGTGATGAAGTTCTTGATGATCTAGTTGAAATAGCAAAACACAGTAGGAGTTTTGAACTTAAAGAAATTATAATTTCTATCTATCCAAGCAAAGCTGATGCTATTGGTGAATTGGAACCGATTCAGAGAATTCAAAGCACTGAAAAAATTAAATACTCTAAGGAGTTGATTAACCAAATAGATGAGTTTTATCAAAATGATAAGAAGGCAATTGTTGGTGAATTGATCAATGCGAAAGAAGCATTGTATGAAGATGGTATAAAGTCTGACTTGTACTTTTTGCTAATTGATAAAATCTCTAAAAAGTATAAAGAGCTTGGCGAGACTGAAAAGTACGAATCTCTTCAAAATAGACTAAGACAAAGAAAGATTAAGTCACACTGGAGTGACTTAAAATGAGAAATGTAAATAAGTTCTTAGTTCTATTTATAATAGTAATTCTGGGGCTTTTCGCAGGTATCGTAAATTTTATTCAAAGCTCATACTTTGGAAGTATTATTTCAAATCAAGTCAATAGTCGTATTGCTAGTATGACTGATGCACAAGTTGATATCGAAAAGATTACTTTTTCTCTGCTACCGCTGCAAACTAATCTCGTTAATGTTAAAGCTGAATTACCAGATAAGGTGGTGGCTCACTTAGGAAACCTCGCGGTTGAACTATCGTTCTGGGATCTTTTTAGAAGTGATCTAAGAATTTCAAAAATAATCCTTGATAATGGATACGTTAAGATAAATGAAGATTTGAACAAAACTTCAAGAGAAGAGTCCGTTGAGGATGTTATTAATCCTTTCTTAATAATAAACAAAACTATACTGCCTCGTCTCCCATTTGGATTGGGGGAGTTCGAGATAACGAATGTCGATATTTTTACTAATAACAGAAAAATTCCAGTGCATGAGTTTAATTTGAAGTTATATCAAAGTTCAATAGACTATGAGTTCATTATTTCAAATCTTCATATTGATAATTTTGAAATTGATCAAGTGAAAATACGTGGAGAGTTTTTAGAAGAGAAAATAAGATTAACTGAAGCTTATATTGCTAAAAATACTGCTGAAATCAAAATGATAGGTGAAGTTCTGCTTCAAAAAAATTATCCTTTGAATATCGAAATCGATTATGGTGGTGACATTGGGGAGTTTGTTTTCGGAACAGACATACAGCAATATCTTCAGTCTGGGATTGCCTCATGCTTGATTAGTGTTGAGGGGGAAGCAAAGAATCCATCTGTGAAGTTTCGTGGGAAGTTAGAGAGGTTTAGAAATATTTATGCTGAAGTGGATGAGCTCGATTTTAGAGGCTCATACTTTAAGAATAATATTTTAATCGATAAACTTAATGTTCAAAAAGGAAAGGGAACCGCGAGAGTCAATAATAATATTTCTATTGACCTTGCTACTGGGAAAGTAAGTGACATCAATGCTAGCGTGAAAGAGATGCACTCACATGATCTTTTATATTTTCTAGGTCCTGATTTTAAAGTTTTAAAAACAAATATTAGTTCAGATGTAAATCTTTCAATTGATAAGGATGTAATAAAGATCACAGCGACATCACCGGTAATTTTAAAAGATGTTCGTGTTGGTGAGAGTGAAGATATTCTTAATATCAAAAAGATTGAACTACCTGAATTTTTCTTAGAAACAGGTGATAATGTAAAGTTGAAAGCTAGCGGACTTATAAATGCTAGTCCTGTAAGCGTTAAGGGTGAAATCGGTGATTCTCTTTCGATTAAATTGAGCGCTCAAAACTTGAACCTCTTAGAATTAGGAGGAGAGTTAGGAAGCACTGCTCAGGGGACTGGGGATATTGACGCACTTTTTGAAGGAACTAGTCCTGATGTAAACCTTTATGTGAAATCAAAGAAAATAAAAGAACTGAGTGTTCTTGGATATCATGTTCCAGATGAAGTCTCTGCCAGCCTAAAATATTCTTTTGAAAAGGAAGTCATAACTATTTCAAATATTAAGTCACTTAACTCGAATATTTTAGGGATAGTTGGAAGTGTGGATTTGGACAAAGAAGAACTTGATGTATTAATTGCATCAAATAAAATTCAAATACAGGGACTTCGAAATATCATTACTCCTGTATGGAATGATGTAAAAGAAGTAACTCAGTACTTTGATGGATTAATATCTGGGAAAAGTAGACTGAGTGGAAGTTTTAAAAATTTAAAGATTGATAATAGTTTTAAGTCTGAAAAATTTAGTATTCTAAATGAAACATTGAAAAGTATATCATTTGATCTCGCGATCGATGAAGATAACTTGAAGCTTAGTAATGTTAGACTACTTAGAGATAATGGGAACCTTAGTGGGAAATTCTTTCTAAATTTCAAGAAAGGGATTGAGTTAATTGATTTTGATATAGAGGGAATGAACTTAAATGACTTTCTTTTCTACCGTAAATTAGGACTAGGGTATGATGGTAGTCTCAATGGAGAAATTAAACTAGAAAAGGCTAAGAGCGGTTACCGCGGAGGTGGACAAGTTCTACTTCTAGGTTCTAGTGTTGGCCGCAAAAAAATAAAGCCCTCAAGTATTATGTTTAGTATTGATAATCATGAGCTTATATCATCCGGAACCTTACTTGGATCGAGAATAAAGTTTGACTCAAAAGTATTCTTTGGTGAACGTAGTAAAGAATATTCTAAGTTCAATACAACTGCTGATATAACAGATCTTCGTCTGCTCTTAGGTATTCTTTCACTACATAATATTTATGACTCCGAACTCGCTGGAGAGTTTAAGGGACAACTAACTATTGGTGCTAGGTTAGATAATTTGAAAAATGTTGATGCGAAAGTCTCTCTAAACAAATTCTTTCTTAGAAAATTTAATAAAGAAATTAAGCTTTCAGAAGATAGTGAAAACATAATTGATATCTCGAAATCTAAAATTGATAAGATGGGGATTCGATTTGAAGGCAATGGGGGACATTATCAATTAAATGGTAGTGGAGATTTTAATAAGATTGTTAAGCTTGAGGAAAAGTTTAGGTTCGACTTAACCTTCTTGCATCTTTTAAGCGATAAAGTAGAACGAGCTAGTGGTAGCTTGAGTGGTAAGGGTATATTTACTGGAAAGGTCGGTGAGTTTGAGAATTCTCATGAGATAGATGCAAATGATCTCACTATTTTTATTAAGGATGTACCGGTATCACTAAATAACGTAGAAATGAGATCGATTTTAACTTCTAACTCTTGGGAGTTGAAAGATTTAAATGGATATCTCGGTGGTGGAAAGTTGTTTGGTCGAGGACGAGTCGGATTTAAGATTCCTTATCCTGTGCTAAACCTCACAATTAGATTAGATGATGTAACATATCCGTTTGCAGAAAATTCTCGAGCAAATATTGGAGGAGTTTTTGATCTTGTTGGTTCACAATTCCCATATTCTTTGCGTGGGAATGCAATCATAAACAGTGGGATTGTTGAAGATGAATTTACGGCATTTACAGGGAGCTCTGGTTATTTAAAAAGTATAGATAAATATATTGATATTCAAAAACGAGGTTTGCCGGATATCATTAAGTTAAATGTCAGCGCATCAACAAAAGATAATATACACGTTAAAAATAGATTATCTGATATATTGCTAAAAGCTAGTGGTACAGTTAAAGGTAATCCTATGGCCCCTGATGTGAAAGCAGTATTAAATGTCGTTCCAGCATTTAGTAAATTTAAATTCAAAGGCAATGAATTTATTATTAATGAAGGTGTGGTGACATATGATGTTAACAGTAATACAAATCTATTAAATGTTAATTTTACTTCTGAAGCTAAAATTGCACAATATGATATAAAGATGGACGTTGTTGGAAGTGAGGAAGACCTTAAAATAAATATGGAGTCAAATCCATCCTTATCAAAAGAAGATATTTTTTCCCTACTGGCTCTTGGGGTGACTTCGGATTTTACAAAAAACCTAGAGGAAAAGGATCGGGCATCATTAACCACTATCGGACTAGGGACATTAATTGTAGATCAACTAAAGATCAATGACGGACTTGATGCAACTCTAGGGTTGAAGCTTTCTGTTCTCCCGGAGATAAGTGAAAGTGATGATACGCCAATACAAGCGTCTAAGAATGAGTCTGGAACACGAGGAAAGACTGCAACGAAGTTAAAAATTCAGAAGAAGGTAACTGAGAATGTAGGAATTACCTTCTCTAATACTTTTGGAAATGAGGAAGGTCAAAAACAAGAAATGAATATTGACCTTAATTTGAATGATAACTGGTCCATTCAGGGAGTATTCGAGACAGGGACTGGTACAAGCAATGATAACAAAGAGGGAGATGGCGGTTCAGTAGGTGCCGACGTTAAATATAGATGGTCGTATTAAGAATTATACTTACATTTATTATCGCCTTATGTGCTTACTCTTTCGAGGTGAAAGAGGTTGTCGTTAATTGTGGTGATAGTACTGAATGTGATCAAATTACCCAGAAGTTCAATGAGATAAAGAATAAAAATCTTTCCGAAGAACAACTTTATACTTTCTTTAATTTTGAAGTTGATAAGCAGTACTATAAATCATTTTATTTCTCACTAGATAAAACAAAATTAAATGTGGATGTCGAGATTAAGAAAAAGATTGGAGATATTAATTTTGAAGTAGATGATTCTAGCTTAAGGACACGTCTTTATGAGATCTTTACATTAAGAAAAGGTGATTATTACGATGATAGTAAAATGCAGGAAGGAATTTTAAAGATTCAGCAGCTTTACTTCTCTGATATTACAAATGCCATTTCTTATAATATTGAAGAATCAGATGAAGGAATCGAAATTAATGTCTCTGTTAGTGAAGTCGGGATTAGGAAATTCAAAAAGCTCTATATATCTGGTCTACGCGGGCAAATAGAAAGAGATAGTTTGTCATTTTGGGGCAGAATTCAAGACAGAGCTTGGGACAAGGTAACTTTTACAAAACATTTAGATGAATATAGAAATAGACTAGAGCAGCTCGGCTACTGGCAAGCCTCTGTTATAGAAAAAATAGATAACAATGATACAGAAGTAAATGTAAGCCTGTCTGTAACGTTAGGGCCTCGTTATGGAATCAATTTTTATGGAGTCAATTACTTTGACCACCAGTATTTATTTAGAGAGATCAAGAAGATTGTTAGAGGGAATAAAGATGTTCTAACTGATTCGCTCATGATTCACACATTGGCTCAGCTTTATAAAAATCGAGGTGTTTTTTATTCAGACTTTGATATTCGTAAAGAAACTGGTGCTGATGACAAAGGTGATTACTACTTCTTTTTTGTAAATGTTAAAGAAGGTAGAAAAATAAAAATTGATGAGGTTATCTTTTCTGGAAATCAAGATATTGATAACTCTATTCTAGAAAAAATTTATGATGAGAAATCTTCTGATCTTTTAAATAAAAAGTATCTTGATGTTCAGGCGCTAGAGAAGATTACTAATAATATTCGTGAGTATTACGTATCACATGGGTATGTGTTTTCTTCTGTTGAGCAACCATTAATCGCTTTTTCAGAGGATGAGAAATCAGCATTCGTAACATATAAGATAAATGAGAATAATCTATATAAAGTTTCAAATGTTAATATTCAAGGAATTGCGGGCCCGGAAGTTAAAGAAAAGATATTGAAAGAGATTAGTAATAAAGTTACTACAGCATTTAATGTGACTGAAGTAGATAACGATCTTAAGAAGGCATTAGATATTGTTAAGCAGGAAGGATACTACTTCGCTTCTTATAAAGTGAAAAATCCTAAAGAGATTGTTGTTATTAATAATGCTGATAAAACAATCACCCTTAATCTAGTTTTTGAATCCGGCAAAAAGTCATATTTTGGCGATGTGCTTATTACAGGAAATCAGGAAACTAAAGATATTGTTGTTGAAAGAGAACTTCGAATCAAAAAGGGGGAGATTGTAACCCCAACAGCGATGAATGACTTTGTTAATCGTCTAAGAGGTTTAGGATTATTTTCTTCCGTTAATATTACACCTTTCGTTGGAAAAAAGCGTGATGACAATTCAGTTGACCTAAACTTTATCATTAAAGTAAGAGAAAAAGATTTTGGCCGTGGAGAAGTCGCACCTGGTTATAGGACGGACTTAGGATATAAAGTATCATTTACCACGTCATACAATAACTACAAGGGCATGAATAGAAGTTGGATTACGAAGCTTCAAGCTAACTACAGAACATCTTTGTCCGACCTTGATGAAGAGCGACGTCTCCAAGATAAACATCTACTAGAAGGTATTGCTCAGATTCAGTATATTGAGCCTTATCTTCTATACAGTTTTTTTGGTGGGCCTCTTGAGTGGAGAACGACTGCAAAATTTCAAAGAAAAAGATATAATTCATTTGATGCAGATATTTTCAGTATCTCTCCAAGTTTGAATAAAACTGTTAATAAATATTTCCAGTATAATGTTAGGTATGAATTTGATGTTGTTCGCCAATTTGATGCGACTCTAGATATTGATAATGATCGTTATCGAATTGGAGCAATTACTCCATCCTTCACTTTAGACTTTAGAGACAATCCTGGAGTCACTCGCTCTGGTGCATGGTTTAATTTTAGTTGGGAATTTGCAAATCCATACTTTGGCTCACAAAGTGATAAGGACCTTACAATTAATTATAATAGAGCAGTGCTTCGTAGTTATTTCTATGTCCCAATTTGGAAAATGACATTGGCTACTTCTTTGACTGTTGGAGCAGAGAAAAACTTTGCAAATGAACTAGTATATAATGATGACGGATCACCTTCACTTGATAGTGAGTCCGGGAAACAAAACACACGAGGTTATATCCCAAGCCTCAAGGCGTTTAGACTTTCCGGAATAGACTTACTTAGAGGATTCTCTGACAACGAGAGTAATAGATTAATTGATGGTACCGACTTATCTGATGTCATTATTAGGGATAGTGCTTACCTTGTTAACTTCAAGATAGAGAGTCGCTATTACATAGATGATTCTTCAGTTGTTGCTCTATTTTTAGATGCTGGTCGTGTATATCTTGAAAATGTGGATCTTAAAGAACTGAGAACATCTACGGGCCTTAGTTTTAAGTTGTTGACGCCTGTTGGTTCATTAGATTTTGATTACGGTATTAAGCTAAAGCGCGAAAGGTTAAGCGGGCATCGCGAAAATTTTGGCAGGTTCCACGTAACTATTGGCCAATTTTAGTAAAAAATTGCCTAGGTCGACCGCGTCAAACACCGATAAATTCATATAAATTGCAATTTTTTCACATTAATGTATTAATTTTAAAAGAAATCAAATATTATTACCTTTTAATAAAGATGGCCCTTGACGAGAGGCCCAAAAATCCTATATAAGTTTCGTCATCTGTCTTTATTTGAGACTTACGTTTAATTTTTATTTAGTTGAAGAAGGTTGGTTATGTACACTGAAAAATCTTTTGTTTTAAAACCTGCTGAAGCTGCGAAAAAGTGGTACTTGATCGATGCTGAGGATATGGTTGTTGGTAGATTAGCAACAGAAATTGCTAACGTATTAAGAGGAAAAAACAATCCAAAATATACTCCGCACACTGATTCTGGTGACTTTGTAGTAGTTGTAAACGCTGACAAAGTTAAATTCACTGGTAACAAGTGGGATCAGAAAGTTTATTACAAGCACTCTGGTTATGTTGGTGGGTTAAAAGAAAGAACTGCAAAAGAGCAACTTGCTAAGAGACCAGATTTAATTCTTTTAAATGCTGTTAAAGGTATGCTTCCAAAGAACTCTTTAGGAAGAAAGCAATTAACAAAACTAAAAGTATTCGCTGGACCAGAACACGCTCACAGTGCTCAACAACCAGAAGTATATAAATTCTAGGAAGAGGTAGATAATGGCTGCAAAAGGAAAAACTTGGAACTCACACGCTGTAGGAAGAAGAAAGTCTTCTGTTGCTAGAGTGTATGTTGCTGAAGGTTCAGGTAAAATTACAATCAATAATAGAGATATCAAAGATTACTTCCCAAAGGGAACTGATAGATATGTTGTTAACCAACCACTTAACCTAACTAAGTTAGCGGATAAGTATGACATTAAAATTAATGTTTGTGGTGGTGGTACAACTGGTCAAGCTGGTGCTTCAAGACTTGGTATTACAAGAGCAATTCTTAAGTTAGATGCTTCTTTAAGACCAGAACTTAAAGCTGCAGGATTTATCACTCGTGACCCAAGAAAAGTTGAAAGACAAAAATCTGGTCTACGTGGTGCAAGAGCTAAGTACCAATTCTCAAAAAGATAATATTTATTTTATTTTTGAAGATATTAAAGAGGTCCAACTGTGTTGGACCTTTTTTTTTATGTATCGAATTCGTCTAGTTACATTCTAAAAATATCTGGTATGTTCTATTTGTGAAAATAAGTATACGTGGATGCAACACAAATAATCTTAAAAATGTTTCAGTTGATTTTCCTATGGAAAAAATCACATGTGTTGTTGGACCTTCAGGTTCAGGAAAGTCGTCACTTGTCTTTCACACATTAGCAAATGAATCGAAAAGAAGATTCCTAAACTCACTTCCTTCAAGTGTCACATTCTTTGATCGTGTACCCCAAAGTGCTGATGTCGAATCAATATCACCAGTTTTACCAGTTTGGATTTTACCTCAGCATAATCCAATAGTCGGGTCTCGACTTAATCTTTCTGATCAATTCGAATTGACGATGGACATCGCTAAGCTTTACTTCGATTCTTATCCTGAGAAGTGTCCAATTCATGGGGAAAGTTATAAGAATGGACTAGAGTATTTCACTGAGCAGTGCGCGCATGTTGTTCAAGATGATAATGATATTATTCATGTGCTAATTGATAAGAGCGTTTATCAAAATAATATAAGTGGTCTACCAATTCGAAGCTATAGCACAGATAACGATGAGGTGACAGAGTTTGTCGAAGCGGATCAGTTTTGGGAGCTCTTTAGGATAAAGGCAAAGTCAATATCAACTATTGAGAAGAGGTTATTGGACTTTCCATTTCTTCAAAAAACAGGTGCAATGCTTCTTGTGTTTAACCAAACACAAAAAATTTATGACCATATAAATATTGAGTCCGAGCGAGTTTGTCTCCAGTGTAAGTTAGAGGGAGAGGCGCCTATTAGAGAGATAGGAGAGCTATTGCCTTTTAATGGCGTTGGGGCGTGTCCTGAGTGTAAAGGCTATGGTTCTGTGCTTAATTATAGTAAAGACAAGCTGGTCAAGTTTCCTAACCGCTCGGTAAAAGATGGGGCTGTTTCGATTCTTTCCTATAGTAAATTTAGTGCTTATGAAAAATCATTTATTGCGGCCTTAAAGAAAAATGGAATTTCTTTAGTGGCTCCTTTTCATGAAATAGAAAAGGATGCTCTGCCAATATTGATGAATGGTGAAGGAGCATTTCCTGGAGTTCTCGAAATGCTTTCTTGGCTTGAAGAAAAAAGATACAAGAGAAGTGTTCGTATTTTTCTTCGTTCAGTCCAGACTGATTCTACTTGTACACTTTGTAATGGTACTAGAATTAGTGAAAAGGCCGCCTTGTACCGAGGAGATGCTAACCTTCCAAAGTATGGTGAGCTTTTAGAGACAGATATTGAAAGCTTGCATAAGTTAATAAGTGGATTAAAGCTCACAGGAAAAGAAATTTTCGTCGAGAGGGTTCTTTCAAAGCTTGGGCTCGCAATCGAGTTTGGGCTAGGATCCTTTAAAATTACTAAAAAAATTAAAGAGCTCGAATCAAATGAATATCAAAAATCACTGCTGGTTAGATATTTAAGTTATCAAGGCTCCGGCTCTTTATTTATCTTAGATGAACCAAGTCTTGGGTTGAATGTAAAAGAACAGAGAATATTAATCGAACATTTGAAGAAGCTTTCTCAGGGAAATACACTGGTTCTCGTGGATCATGCCGAAGAGGTACAAAAGGCATCTGATTGGATTATCGAAGTTGGTCCAGGTGCTGGTCATCTTGGTGGAGACATTGTTTATCAAGGCCCCTACAAGAAAAAAACTGAAGATAAACTTCCTAAGCTAAAAGTAGTGAAAGCTTCAAAAGCTTTAAAAGTTTCAAATATTGAATTTGAAGATCACAAAATAAAACAATTAGAGATTCCTTTGGGGGTTGTTTCGACAGTAGCTTCTTTTAGAGAGTCGTTTTCAAAGCGTTTACTGATCGATGTTATTGCTAATGATCTTTATTCAAAACAATTTGATGAGAAAAAAAATTACGACGTGAAATATCAAGTCGGAAAATATTCTAAGCATGATCACTTTAACAATATAATTGTTTACGAGACAAATATAGAAAGGGCTTCTGGGCGTTCAACAGTGGGGACGATGCTTGGGATTTCTCCATTTGTGAGAAAGCACTATGCCTCACTTCCTGTGTCTAAAAGTTTAGGTCTAAAAGATGGTCACTTCTCCTCAAACTCAGATCTTGGGAAATGCCCAACTTGTGAAGGTAAAGGAATTATTGAAATTGATATGCAATTTCTTGAGGATGTGACTTTCCCTTGTGAAGACTGTCAGGGGAAAAAGCTTAATAAGTTTTATTCAAATATCTCGGATGGAAAATATACTATTGTTGAGGCCTACAACACACCGATCGTCGAGCTTTTTGAGCATATCAAATCAACACCAAAGCTTAAAAGAATTGTAGAATATTTAAAACTTTTAAACCTTGGTTATCTGACTCTAGATAGAACACTACCTTCCCTGTCGGGAGGGGAGAGATTAAGAGTCAAGTTTCTTAATACCCTTCAAAAAGATTTAGAGAACTCATTATTGATCTTTACAGATATTTCCTATGGGCTTTCCATTAATGAACTCGTCCGAATTCGTGAATTAATGGTTGGCTTGACGTCTAAGGGGAATACGTTGGTTGTAATCGATAACCATCCGATATTTAAAGACTTTAATGTAATTAATATAGAAGTCTCCGAGTAAAATACTAAAGTATTGTCCCTGAAGTGCCGAAGAGCCATTGAATCTATGACTGGGCTCTTTAATGAAGAAACTTATCTTACTGTTCATATTAAACCTTGCTATCTCTGCAACACAGATTTTTCCAATTCCTATGAAGAAGCAGTTAAATGAAGCTGATGGGGTCATCCTTGGAGAATACCTCGGGCAGGTTTATAAAAAGAATCATGAGGGAAAGATTCTTACTGAGGCCTCGTTTAAGATCTTGAAAAGTGCAGGTATAGGAAATCGATATCTCGTTAATCGAAATGTTTTCACTGTACATTACGAAGGGGGAGAGTGGCAGGAGCTCGTCTACGATAACCCAAATGCTCCTCGTTTTGCGTTGAACTCTCAATATGTAATTCTGGTACAAAGAGATAGTTTTGGATTCAAGCCTTACTACGACAAGCTTGGAGTATATGATTATGAAGGGAGAGGAGATCAGTATCAGTTGATTTCTATGGCCTTTCCAGATCATCCAAATCTGGGAAAGATTCCTTACCGTTCTTTTGACATATGGGTTAGAACTACATTTGGTGACTACTTGGAAGATTATCGTTCTGATAAATATGTCTTTGAGGATAGTAAAAAAGAACTTGGTAGAGCAATCGCTTCATACGAAGACGAAAAAGCTTCAGAGAGTTCAAGTGTGAATATCCTTTGGTTCTCGGTTTTATTCGGAGTAATTGGTGCTATGCGTATGCGTAGAGTTAAAACTTGGAAGTAAAATCTTCTTTTTTTGTTAACAATCACGTAAAATAATAAAGATATAATTAATGACCATGGAAGGGTTTTAATGTTTAATTCAAAAATACTAGTTTTATTTCTCTCTGTTCTATTCTTACAAGTTTCAAACGCTCAAGATTTAATGAGTGAAAGAATTAGAAAAATCAGCGACAAGAAAAGATCAATTTATTTTAAGGGTGGAATTTTTCATAGCACTAATAACGTAAGTGGGGCTGTGCTTAAATCTATTCGCCATGGATATCAGCCAGCAAATGGTTATGAAAGACTAGTGTTTGATTTTGATTCTGCAACGACTCCAAGAGTTTATGGATATAAGTCTGAAAAGAATAAAAAAATCTTCATTGATTTCTTTAATACGACGATAGGGAACGGAATTGGATCATTCGGAAATTCTAAATATGTTGATAAAGTTGAATTTTATCCAGTAGGTGATGAATCTCTATCAACAGAAGTTATACTAAAGTCAGATTATTCAATTGATATTTTCTATTTAACAAATCCTGGTAGATTAGTAATCGATATTAAAAATTAATAATAACGAAAGAGGACAAATGAGCGAAATCGAAGAATATAAAGTTCAAATCCAAGAATCGAATGGAGAAGAAAACTTTCCAGAAGAAGTAGTGATTATTCCTATTATGAATAGTCCAATCTTTCCTGGAATGATTGCTCCAATCGTTTTAACTGAAGATAAATATACTTCAGACTTAGATCAGTATTTAATTAAAAATGGTTATCTAGCACTTAATCTCGTTAAATATGATCTTAAGAATGAAGAGGGAGAGATTGATCCCGAAATTCAAAACGATCTAGAAAACAGAGAAATAAAGCCAGGCGATATTTATAAAGTTGGTGTTCTTTGTAAGGTTGTAAAACGTCTTAAACTTCCTGATGGATCAGTTAATATTCTAGTACATGGAATTAAAAGATTTAGAGCCTCTCAAATAATTGAGAGTGCACCGCTTTTAAAAGCTAAGTATGAAGTGTTTGATGACATTCTTGAAGAAGACGAAGAACTAGATGCTTATACAAGATCTGTGATCAATCAAGTTAAGAAGCTAAGTGAAATCAACGCATACTTTAATGAGGAAATGAAGCTTGCAATGATTAACTCACCATCTCCGGGGGCTCTTGCTGACTTAGTTGCTTTTGCACTTTCTCTCGACATTCCTGAGGCTCAAGATTTCCTTGAAACACTTGTGGTAAAAAAGAGATTTGGAAAACTTCTTGTATACCTGAGAAGAGAAAAAGATGTAGCAGATATCCAAAAGAAAATCTCAGATGAAGTTAACGACAAAGTTAACAAGTATCAAAGAGAATACTTCCTAAGAGAACAACTAAAAGTTATTAGAAGTGAACTTGGAATGGAAGATGATGATAAATCTCGTGATATGAATAAAATCAGAGAGAAAATTGTCGAGGCGAATCTTCCAGAAGAAGTTATGAAGTCTGTTGAAGATGAACTAGAGCGTCTTGAGGTAATTCCAGACTCTTCTCCTGAGTATAACGTAACTAGAACATACCTCAATTGGATTCTTGATCTTCCATGGTCAAAATCAACTACTGAATCAGTAGATATGATCAAGGCTAAAAAAATTCTTGAAAAAGAACATTATGGTTTAGAAAAAGCAAAAGAAAGAATTCTTGAATTCTTAGCTGTTCGCAAGCTAAAGCCAAAGTATGATGGAACAATTCTTTGTCTTTCAGGTCCTCCGGGCGTTGGTAAAACATCAATGGGGAAAAGTATTGCTGAAGCACTAGGAAGAAATTTTTATAGATTCTCACTTGGTGGGATGAGAGATGAAGCAGAAATTAAGGGGCACAGAAGAACATACGTGGGGGCGATGCCTGGTAGAATTGTTCAAGCCCTTAAGCGTGTTGAAGTTAACAACCCAGTGATTATGCTTGATGAGATCGACAAATTAGGCCAGTCGTATCAAGGTGATCCAGCGTCGGCTTTACTTGAAGTTCTTGATCCTGAACAAAACCACAATTTCATTGATCATTATCTCGATGTTCCATTTGATTTATCAAAGGTTCTTTTTATTGCTACTGCAAACTATTTGGGAGATATTCCAGAAGCTCTTTTAGATAGAATGGAAGTTATTGAGCTTAGTGGTTATACAATGGAAGAAAAAGTATCAATTGCAAGCAAGTGGGTAATCCCAAAGCAATTAGAGAAACATGGTCTTAAAAAAGAAGATATGTCTCTAGATAATAAACTTCTACATAAGTTAATTGAAGACTACGCTAGAGAGCCTGGTGTTCGTGTGATGGAGCAAACTATTGCTAAGCTTTGTAGAAGAGCAGCTCTTGAAAAAGTTACAGCGAAGAGGAAAAAGAAATTTACTCCAACAGTTGCACAACTCGAGGATTACTTAGGGCCGCCAAGATTTACTAGTGAAAAAGCGCTTAAAGAACTTTCTCCAGGTATGTCGACTGGTCTTGCATGGACTTCTTACGGTGGAGAGATTCTATATATTGAAACTATGCCACTTGTTGGAAAAGGTGGTTTCAAACTCACTGGTCAAATCGGTGAGGTAATGAGTGAATCTGCTAACATTGCTTATAGCTATGTGAAAAAATTACTTCAAGATGAAATCGAAGAAGAATACTTAGCAAAACAAAAGAAAGTGAAAAAGGCTAAGAAGAAAGCCGATGAAAGTGAGCAAGAAGAGGAACTTGAAGAAGACTTCCTATCTGATCATGAGATTCATCTTCACTTGCCTGCAGGAGCAACTCCAAAGGATGGTCCAAGTGCTGGTATTACAATGGCTCTTGCTCTTTACTCTTTAGCAAATGGAATAAAAATTAAGAGTAATCTTGCAATGACTGGGGAGTTATCATTAACTGGTAAAGTACTTCCTGTCGGTGGGATTAAAGAAAAAGTTTTAGCTGCAAAGAGAGCTGGTATCTCTAATATCATTCTTCCAAAGGAGAATGAGAAAGATTTAAAAGAGGTTCCAGAGAGACATAGAAAAGGGATGAAGTTTTATCCAGTTGCTCACTTTGATGAAGTTTTAAAATTGGCAATGCCAAGAAAGAAAAGATAAAAAAGAAAAGGACCCGATAGGGTCCTTTTTTTATATATGAATTTTTTAAAAAATTAAAATTCGTCTGAGTCGTATTCACTCATTGGAGCATGCTTTACTTTTCCAGCAGCAATTTCTCTAAGTGCAGTAACAACTTCTTTATTCTTACTCTTTACAAGAGGGTCTGCACCTTCTCTAAGTTGTTTTACTCTTTTAGTACAAAGGTGTACTAATTCGTATCTGTTTTCTACTTTTTCAAGACAATCTTCAATAGTAATTCTTGCCATTATTGCACTCCGTCATTTGGACTATGGTGATTCAAAATTATTTTATATTTGAAAATTCATTATATGTCAAAGAGGCGAGTTCAGAAAGTTTATTCTGAAACTATTTGCTCCTGTAATAATCATTATTTACAAAGTCTAATGAATTTTCGACTTGCATTGTCTTCCACATGGAGGAATTAATGCAGCCAATCTATTTAATATCGTATCTTGAGCCAAAAAAAATTAATAGTTCTTATGGGAAAATTGAAATCATCATGGGTTTTAATGGAGTTTACCGTGGTAATATTATTAAAACAGTAAGGTTAAGAACATTTTTGATGATTAAGAAAGTACAAAAACCAACACCTTGCCTCTGTAAAATAATAATTTCCCAGGTTGAAAAAACAGAAATTATTGGTACATTAGAGTCTATCAAATATCTATAAAAGGTTCACAAATGTCTGACGAATTAACTGTTCAAGATCTAGCTTTAGAGGAAAGAAAATTTCTTCATGATATAAGTAATCATATTGTTGTTGCCCAAGGTATGGTGAATATTGTTTTGAAAAATTTGAAAGAGGTAGAAGGACTTGATTCAAAAGTTATTGAGAGGCAAGAAAAAGCCCTCAATGCACTCAATAATCAGGTTCAAATGATTAAAGAGCGCAGGACTGTCTTACATCAAAGATCCTAATTACTGAGCAAGTTTTAACTTAACAGCATCACCGACCATAAAATTAGGAACCTCTAAAATTGGTACTCTTTGACCTTCTCTTATGTTTTTTGAAACAGCAATTGAAGCATCTCGATCTTGGTGGATAACTTCGAGTTCTCCAACTTTGATGTCATATGAATATCTTTTCTTGGTTTCGTATGGATCATTTTGATTTATAGTTCTAAACACATCGAGTGTCGTTCCAACTGTCACTCCCTGTTTTTCACCTATATTGATAAAATAATTCTTTCTTAGGACTTCTTCCTCGATCCCCATAGGGAGATCGTGTTCAACACTAAAGATAAAGTATTCTCTGGCGAATGAGATATTCGAAAGGAATAAATAAACAAATAGAAATTTCCGTGCAAGAGTCATTTTTTGTCCTTTGTTGCAGTAAGAGCAAGTGCCTCTACAGGTCTTATCGACTACTGCGAGAAAAACTTGCCTATAGCTCGGACTGGAGGGGCTTTGGGAAAATTCTGCCCCTCAAAATGATGTGGTTAATTGTCTGATGTACTTAAGTATTTAACTTTATTTGTAATGAGGTCGCTATACCTAAAGTTCTTTAGTCGGTTATGGTAAACAATATAATCACGTGAATAAAATAGAAGTGCCCAAGGTAAGTCATCAATGACCATCGCCTCCATCTCTTTCATAATTGCAAACTTCTCTGGTCCATTTTGAAGTAGCTTTAGCTTTTCAAATAGCTCGTCAAATTTCTTATTATTATAAGTTGTTGCGTTTGGACCCGGAGGATGATTTTTAGAAATTAAAAGCTGGAGCACATTTTCTGCATCTGGATAATCTAGTGACCATCCGTCTAGCCATATTTGAAGCTGTCCCTCTTTTGCTTTTTTTAGAAATCCTGGAAATGTATTTGTCTGAACTTTGATATTAATACCAATTTTTTGAAGTTCAACTTTTATAAACTCAGCTCTCTGTCTTTGAGTTGTTGATGAGCCACGAGTGTCATATATAAGTTCTGGAAGGCCTTTCCCGTTTGGGAATCCTGCTTTTGCTAAATATTCTTTGGCCTTTTCAACATTATATGAATAGGGAAGTGTTTTCGTTGGATCATATCCTGGAATCCCTGGAGGAAAAATTGAATTCGCTTTAAGGCCAATATTATTTGTAAACGTTTGTACATATTTATCAACATTAATAGCGTGAGCAATAGCTTTTCTTAGGTTAATGTTCTTTCCTAGTAGAGAGTCATTCATATTAAATGATATCCACCAGAAGGTAAGGGTAGAGAAAATTTCTAAGGTAACGCCTTTTTCTTTGAATTCATCAGTTAGTTCACCACTTGCAGTTACAAGACTTTGGTAATTATCTTTTGGAACTCTTAAGAAATCTAGATTGCCAGACATGAACTGAAGCCATCTAGTCTGTGATTCTTTGATGACATGAAAATTAATCTTCTCAATAAATGGTAGTCTCTTCCCTGCATCAACTAAAAGCTTTCTGCTGTGTGCAAGTCTATCTCCTTGTGCTGGATAAAATGAAGTGTGGTACTCGTCAAACTTACTCATTGTAACTTTCGAACCTCTCTCCCAAGAATCTAGCTTGTAAGCTCCTGTTCCAATGATGATATTATCTAGCATATTCTTGTGGTAGATAATTGCCTCTCGTGGGATTGGGGAAGTGAAGCTCATTGAAAGAGCATTCATCATTTGTGGGTAAGGTTGTTCGAGGTCGATAATAAGAGTATGATCGTCTGGAGCAGTTAGACCTTCAACTTTATAGTCGAGTAGCTTTTCATAATCATCTTGAACGTCATTTCTAAACTTATTTAAACCTTTAATTCTTCCATCAAATAGCCACCAACCATTACTTCTAAGTGGAATGAAGGCAAGTCTTTTAATCTGATTGATAAAGTCTTCAGCTTTTACAAATCGCTTTTGTCCTTGAAAAGACGGGTCATCATGATAAGGAATATTTTTTTTGATAGTAATAATATATCTCTTTCCCTGGTTTTCAATTCGCGGCATTTCTGTCGCAAGGAGAGGTGTGATCTTATAAGGTCTTAGAAGATAATGGTATTCAAAAAGCTGTTCATAGCCTTGGTAGACAACAGATAGTGAAACATTATCATATGAATTTGCGGGATCAAGTGTCGAAATTTCACCAGAAAGAGGGAAGCTGAGCACTTTTGAATTTGATGATTTAGATTTAAAACATGAACTAAGGGTTAGTAAAACACTTAGTATAAGAAATATATTAATTACATTAAAACTCTTCTTCATCAAATCTCCTGATGTAACTATCTATAGCTTTTTGGACCATATCGTATGAATGTCCTTTTGACAGTAAATAGCGTATCAGCTTTTTCTCAAAATTAAAATCGAACATCTCTCTAGATGAGATTGAACGACACTTTTTCTGGATAAGAGATTCGAGTTGAGAGTCTTCATCTGTTTTATATTCATCAAAGACTTGGGAGATAAAATAATTATCGGCAGAGATATTTTCCTGCTCGAGTTTTTGCCTGATATGATCAATCGAGAGGCCTTTCGTCATCCAATTTTTGATTTTGCTTTCGGCATAATTTTGTTCATTAATAAACTTTTTACTTTCTAAATGATTTAAAATTTCTTCAATGAGTGACTCATCAAACCCTTGTGACTGTAACTTAATTTTTAATTTATATCTTGAGTAGTCACGCTTCGATAGAATGCGAATAGAGTAGGAGTAGGCTTTTTGGAATTCTTCAGAAGTTAAAATATTGTTTATCATGAAGTATGGAAGATGCTTTTGGTTCTTTTGGTCCTGATATTCACCAGTGAGCTCAAACCAAAAGCATCATTATTTAATTATTGAACAGTTTTCTTAGCTTTTTTTGCTTTAGACTTTGTTGCAGTTTCGTCTTCTGTCATTGCGTCTTCAATGATCTCACCTGTTTGTTGATCAACAATAACTTCTTCAACACCTTCAGCAAGTCCATAAAGACTTAATACTTTAGTTTTGATTTCTTCTGCGATCTCTGGGTTTTCAGTAAGGAAAGTTTTAGAATTTTCTCTACCTTGACCAATCTTAGCATCTTTATATGAGAACCAAGCTCCTGCTTTATCAACAATCTTATTATTAACAGCTAGATCAAGTAGGTCACCTTCTTTTGAAATTCCTTCTCCGTACATAATATCAAATTCAACTTCTCTAAATGGAGGAGCAACTTTATTCTTAACAACTTTAACTCTTGTTCTGTTACCAACAACTTCATCAGAGTTTTTAATAGCTCCAATTCTTCTTATATCAAGTCTAACTGAAGAGTAGAACTTAAGAGCATTACCACCTGTCGTAGTTTCTGGGTTACCGAACATAACACCAATTTTCATTCTTAATTGGTTGATAAAAATAACTGTACAGTTAGATCTTGAGATTGAACCAGTTAATTTTCTAAGAGCTTGTGACATAAGTCTTGCTTGTAGACCCATGTGTGAATCACCCATATCTCCTTCAAGTTCTGCTCTTGGAGTAAGAGCTGCTACTGAGTCAACAATAAGTAAATCAACGGCACCAGAACGAACAAGCATATCTGTAATTTCTAGAGCCTGCTCACCACTGTCTGGTTGAGAAATAAGAGTATTAGGGATATCTACACCAAGCTTAGCTGCATAAGTAGTGTCAAGTGCATGTTCAGCATCAACGAATGCTACTGTTCCACCTTGCTTCTGACATTGAGCAGCGATATGAAGAGTAAGAGTTGTTTTACCTGAAGACTCTGGTCCATAAATTTCAATGATACGACCTTTTGGAATTCCACCAACACCAAGAGCTAAATCTAGTCCTAAACAACCAGTTGAGATAACAGGTGTTTTAACTTGTGGTTGATCTCCATCAAGTCTCATAATTGCACCTTTTCCAAATTGTTTCTCAATTGTAGAAAGTGCTAGGTCTAATGCCTTTGCTTTGTTTTTCGCATCAGTTTGATTAGTGCTAGTCATTGTGGTGTCCCCTTTGAAATTTTATTTCTCGTTGAAAGTTAGCAAATCTGTTACTCTTCTTCCATTGCAAAATAGTGTCCAGTTCCTATTTGTCTAACATGTGGAAATGCTTGGACGAATATTTTGCAAAATTCAATTTTTGAACTTCAGTAGGTATATTTTTAGCGTAAGTTTTGCGTAAGTCAAGATAAAACTTCTAACAATTTAAATGTAAGAAGATATGATGCGCCGCCCATGAGTCCAGCAACAACATCATCGAAAAGAGTACCAAAAGCACTTTCAAGTTTGTCGAAATAGCTTACTGGCCATGGCTTAAGAATATCGAAGCAGCGAAA
Source organism: Bacteriovorax sp. Seq25_V (assembly GCF_000447795.1). Lineage (NCBI taxonomy): Bacteria > Pseudomonadati > Bdellovibrionota > Bacteriovoracia > Bacteriovoracales > Bacteriovoracaceae > Bacteriovorax > Bacteriovorax sp. Seq25_V. The sequence continues at coordinate 343,358 of NZ_AUNI01000021.1, forward strand.
CCAAATGAAGGCAACGAAGTAGTGAATCGCGCTGTGGGACGTGAGAAAGAGGCAAGCAATCCACATGCCGACGACTTCATCGATGACAATCCAGCCTGGGTCATGAATCTTATGTTTTTTCTCAACTATATTGATAATGTAAATACTCATTAAGGATAAAATTGAGATAAATGGTATAAAGAGGAAAAAAGGGGGGTTCATTTGACCAAGAAAATAAAGGGGAAGTAAAATAGCTAAGCTTCCCACTGTTCCTGGTGCATATGGTGAGTAACCTGCCCCAAGGCAAGTTAAAAATAATATTGCAGGATCATTAAGTGGTGGTTTATTTTCTTTTAACATCTTGTTGAAAATTGTAACGTAATCTTTTTAATTTGGAAAAACAAATGTCGAGACCAGACTACTTAAATAAATATATATTTGATTGGGATTTATTCAACGTCGTTGTAGGTGGAAAGTCTGCCCTAGACTCAAGGTTCTTAATATCTCAAATTTTCAATGTGGAGCAAGTGAATAGCTTTTTGAAAGGCTATGGGCTTGATCCTAATGATCCTGTAAGTCGAGCAGAGCTCTTTGGAAACTTTCAAGAGGCGATGCAGTTTATACGTCGATACTTTTTGAAAGAAGGTGATGCGGAGGGGCTGGATTTAAAAATTCCCAATTCACTGTATATGATTACTGATGTTCGAGACTTATTTCTTATGGCCACAGGTAATTCAGAGTCTGATCATGAAGAAAGACTTTGGGCCGAAATTATTTTGAAGGTAATGCATACAATCTTGCATGCTGATAAAGACCTTCGTTCAAATTACTTTAATATTATTCAAACTCAGATCTTTGATCGTTTTTATAAATATCTTCATCGCGATAGTGATAATAACTTATTCTTAAAGCGTGGGGAGTATGAAATTCCGTTAATTGATTTTGAAACGAAATCTAAAAAGACTAGAGATAGTGTTATTATTAAACTTCTTCATAAAGCAGAAAACGTTGCTGAAGAACTTTTTGATAGAGTTGGAATTCGGTTTGTTACGAAAAGTAAATTTGATTGTATAAACGTTGTAAAATTTCTAATTGAGAATAATGTTGTCATTCCTCACAATATTAAACCAAGTCGTTCTGTTAATACGATTATAGATTTAGAAAAATTTAAGAAGAGTTATTCCGGCATTGTTAAAATGGCAATCCGTAATAATTTGTCTGAGGACAGATTTTTAGCTGCAGTAAACAGAGAAATTAATGAGTGTTATTTCTTTCAAGGCACTGAGAGCGAGAGAAATGCTCATACGTCGAAAAATTATCAGTCTATCCAGTTCACATGTAGACAACTTGTGAAATACAAAAATCCTTTCTTGACGGAATTTTTGAGCATTAGGAAAGAAGCGAAGAAAGATGCTGAAAGCCCAATCTCTCAAAGAATTCTGAATCTAGATACTTCATTAATTGCTAGGGATGTTAGATTCTTCTATCCATATGAAGTTCAGGTTGTTGATGAGCAGTCGCATATTCAAAATACTCAAGGAGAGGCATCTCATATTGAATATAAAAAAGCACAGAGAAGATCTGCTATGAAAAGAGTCTTTAAAGAACTCTTGGCCTATAAAAATCTAGTTTAAATTCTTATTTGTAAAGTTGAGGCTTCGCTGATTAATGTATTCAGGGAAGTCGACTTGCGGTACATGACTTCCATCTTTTACAATGTATAGACTCGAATTTTTAAGGTATTTTTTTAGAACTCGCTGGAGATAATTAGGAATAATCTTATCTTTGTCTCCTCCAATAAGTAATGTTGGAGTATCGATAAGTTCAAGCTCGTTAATGATATCATGTTTACGCATTTCATTGAGAAGATGAAAGAAAAGGTCGGGATGAAGCTCGCCGATTTTTTTCATATAAAACTCAACGAAGTCTATTTTCGTTTTTTTCATATTGAATCCACCTTGCCAAACGACGAAACGGGCGAGTGGATTTTTATAAGTATTTGCCCAGAGATTGTCATAGATTGGGCCTAGTTGTTTTCGAAGCTCAATAAGAGCTGGTTCAGCGAGATCTACAATATTTGAATCGAACATAATATCTTGTGGCGGAAAAACTGTTCCTGAAATGAGAACCATACTGCTTAGTTTCTCAGGATAGAGCCTTGCAAACTCCAAGGTCACATTTACACCCATACTATGGCCAATCATATGTGCTTTAATAATTCCAAGATGATCCATTAGCTTACTAAGATCATGGCTAATATTTACAAAAGTGCATGTTTGAATTCCTGTGTCACAGATTGAATCGAAATGACATCGATAATCGTGGAGAACAATGTTGTATCCTTGCTTATCATAGAATTCAATTTGGTATTTAAAATGTTCAATATTACAGACTAGGCCGTAGTTAAAAATTATTACAGGCCTATCATTTACATTTTCATCTATTTTAAAATTAGTATGAAAGTGAATCGTTGTCTCTGCATCAACTTGGAGGAAGTTTGATTTACTTTTCCAGATCATCAAAGCCCTCATTTGTTAGATTGATGTAGAATTCTTCAATTTTTTCAAGAAGCATAGAAAGCTTTGGATCATCATTACCGATTGCTTCAAGTTTATCGTAGTAGGCGTCAGCAAGTATTATATTTGTCGTGTCAAATGAGATAATTTTAATCGAAGTATCTCCAATTGTAATAATGTCATTTTCCTTTAACTGAAGTGATCCACTAACTTTTTTAGCATTAAGGTGCAAGTGAGACTGAGATTCAACAAGAAGACCGGACTTATTTGTTCTTAAAATAATTGAGTCTCGGCTAGCTATTCTTGGGTCATTTATGGGAATTGTATTTCCTAGATTTCTCCCAATTCTAATATGATGTAGTTTAAACTCATACTTTCCAATGGCTAGAAGATCTGGTGAATCAATAATACTAAAGTTAATCATGAAACTATTTTATATGGAAAAGTAATTAAATTGTAGAGAGAATCTTTTCATCACTTGATAAGGTGTTCGTCATATCTTGAACTTCTGAAGTGCTCTCAAGTTCTTTGAAGTCTTTGATTACATGATAGAAAATATCCTGGTCAATTATAATATTAGCTAGCTTTCGTTGAGTGATAACACCAGATTGTTCTTGACCAAAAAGGTCTCCCTCTCCTCTGATTTTGAGATCTTCTTCTGCTATATTAAATCCATCAGTATTATTTTCTATAACTTGAAGTCTGTGCATACTTTCTGCTGATAAAGATCTTTCTGTCACGAGAAAGCAAAAACCAGGCTTCTCTCCACGACCAACTCTACCGCGCATTTGATGAAGAGAGCTCAAACCAAATCTTTCAGGATTAAGAATTGCCATAATAGTTGAATTTATAACATTAATCCCAACTTCAATGACAGATGTTGCAATTAGAATATCGATTTCGTGATTTCCAAATTGTTCGAATGTTTGGGCCTTGTCATCAGCCTTCATTTGCCCATGGAGTTCTTTTATCCTAAAACTAGGAAAGAACTGTTTAAACTTTTCAAAAGTATTATTTAGGTCACGTATATTTTGGTCGGGGGATTCATTAATTGCTGGAACAAGGATATACGCCTGTTCTCCCATTTCAACTCTAGTTTTTAAGAAACTTAGAAACTTAGGGAATGTTTCTGGTGTAACGATTCTTGTCTGGGAACCTTTTCTTCCTGAGGGCATAGTTTTTATGATTGAAATATCAAGATCACCATATTGAGTTAAACTTAATGATCGAGGAATTGGTGTTGCACTCATAATAAGACAATGAGAGCCACTTCCTTTTGAGACAAGTTTGAGACGTTGCTCAACTCCAAATTTATGTTGCTCATCTATTATAGAAAGCCCCAGATTTTTAAACTCAACGCCATCTTGAAATAGAGAATGGGTACCAATAACAAGATCAATAACACCAGATTTTAAATCACCCAGAACAGATATCTTATTTTTAGCTGAGGTGCTACCAAGAAGTAGTCCTATCTTAATTGAACTTGGAAGAACTTTGAGAAGGCCTGAGTAATGTTGTAGAGCAAGCGCTTCTGTCGGGCACATAAGTGCTGCCTGATAATTTTCTGAAATTGCCAGTGCTGCTGCAATTACTGCAACAGTTGTTTTCCCACAACCGACATCTCCTTGAACCAATCTCATCATTGGCTTTCCTGATTTAAAATCATTAATGATGTCATTGACAGAATTTAGTTGGTCCTCTGTGAGAGGGTAGGGGTAAATATTTAAGAGTTCGTCTACTTTAGAAGAATTTGGGGAGATGATAATCCCTTCTTGGGTTGAGCGAGATTTTTTTCGTAAACTGACCTTAACTTGGTCTAGAAAAAACTCTTCATATTTTAGACGCTTAATTGCAAGTTCAAAATGCTCTTCACTCCATTGCGTAATTTCGACTTTGCCATGGATATACTTGAAGGCATCAGCTCTTGATATAAATGAATTCTTTATTACAATTTCCTGTGGGAGTACTTCTGGAATACTGTCCCATATATATTGTGGAACTTTATCAATAACCTTTTTTATATTTGTCGAAGTGATTGTTGAAATAGTCGGATACTGAATTCTAAAGCCTTCTTGTATAGATGCTTCACCTGCTAAGCTAAATTCTGGATTAGCAATTTGTAGTTGATCATTGAACACGCTGACGACACCTAAGAAGTCGATAGATTCACAAGCAGCAATTTTCTTTTGTATAGATGAATAACTATTAAACCATTTTAAAGAGATAATACCAGAGGATATAGAGTCTTGGACGGTTGCAGTGATATTGTATAACATCGCCTTGCCCTTTCCTTTAGCTTTAAAATTTGGTCGGGCTTGGATCCCAACAACTTTTCCATTTCCACGAAAATACTCATCGACTTGTGCATTTTTGAAGCTCGATACAGCTGGTAGCCTGATAGTTTTCCTTGGAAGAACCCAAATTAGGTCTTCCAAGGTGATGATATTTGCATTTGTTAGTTTTTCTACGGTTGTAGAAGGCTTCTTGTATAAAGAAGAAATTGGAGACTTGAGATTGAGACTATTTGTACTCAATACTTACAACCTCATATTCGATATTTCCCTTTGGAGCGCGAACAACAACAGTATCACCCTCTTCTTTTCCGATCAGTGCTTTTCCAAGTGGACTAGCAAAAGAAACTTTTCCTTCTTTCATGTTTGATTCGGATTCTCCAACAAGCTTGTAAGTAACTTCTTCATCAGTATCGATATTTGTAATCGTGACAGTCGCGCCAAAAACAATCTTATCACTGCTTACTTGTGAAATATCGATAACCTTAGATGTCGCGATAATTCCTTGTAGTTGACTAATTCTGCCTTCAACCTGTGATTGTTTTTCTTTTGCTGCGTGATATTCAGCATTTTCTTTTAGGTCACCAAGTTCACGTGCTTCAGCAATCGTAACACGTAGCTCTTCTCTAACAACTTTGATTAGATGGTTAAGCTCGTCTTGAACTTTTTCGTAGCCTTCTTTTGTTATTGGATTTTCGTTCATTTCTTTTCCTTTAAAATTTGAATAATGAATTTGCTTGGGCGAGTAAGTCATCTTTTGATGAACCATTATCTCCGCCGCCTTTAAGTATAAAATAATCGCAAAAGTTATTTGCTTCTTTTTCTACAATTCTATCAGCTGAAGGTTCACGACATTCATTATATGATTTCTGATCGTAGAAGTTACACATTTTACAACAATGTAAGCTTGATAGACAGTGTGGGCATTCTTCACTTCGGTGAATGATTGTTCCTGGCTCAAGGTCAAGTGGTTTAAGGCACTTGAAACAAGTTACTTTTTCTGTCGAGTTCATTAAAAGCTCCAGCTCTTTTCCATCATTATCCCTTGTGATGGATTAACGTTTTCATTATCTTTGAGATAAATCTTTGGAAACTGTCTTTTGTTATACTCTTCAATTGCTTGAGTAAAATTCTTCTCATTCGAACTATCAATTGTTTTATCAATTAGGAAGTTGATAAGAATTGTTGCGACACCGGAGAAAAGAAGAACTTTCCTATTCTTATCACTTGCATTTGCAACAAATGCACTAAGGATAAGTCCGGTTCCTGCTGTTCCAATAATCGCTGGTCTTAAGTTACTCTCAATTGTATTTTGATATTCATCGAGATAACGTTTAGCAATTTCATCCTTTTCAAGATGATACCTAAGCCCTTCTCCTTTTCTGTTGCTACTAGGATCAACGAGAACTTCTTGTTGATTGATAATCGCAATTCGACTACATGCTTCATTGGCGAAACTTGCGTGAGAGAATAGAATTGTAAGAATTACTAAAAATTTCATAAGCCATATTTTTATCATTAATATCCATAATTTCCAAATATGAAATCAACTTCTCAAAAATGTGTTTAGAGGCTGCTTGTTTATGATACACTTTTCATAAATCAACGAATGGACAACGCATGGGACTTATAAGTACAGGATTTAAGGTATCAAGAACGATTAAAAATATTGGACGACTAAGAGAGATCGTCACAATTTTTGCTCGTCATGGGTTTGATGAATTTATCCCGCATGGTGTTATCTCTAAGATACCGGGCTTTGTCCTCCCAAGGGCAACAAAACTTAAAATCAAAGAAGAACTTGGGAAAATTGAAGAGAGTGGTTGGCCAGAAATTATTGGATTAAGGCTTAGACTTTGTTTCGAGGAACTAGGTCCGGCATTTGTTAAATTTGGACAACTATTTGCATCACGTGAAGACTTATTTGAGGAGGGGTTTATCAATCAGATGAAACTCTTACGCGACCAAGTAAGCCCACTACCGTTCAGTGTTGTACGGTCTCAAGTTGAACATTCTCTTGGGAGAAAGATTGAAGCGGTGTTTGAATATGTAGATGAAAAACCCCTTGGAACAGCATCAATTGGACTCGTTTATAAAGCGAAGCTACTTGGTGGAAAAGAAGTAGTATTAAAAGTCAGACGCCCGGGAATTGAAGATATTATCGATACGGATCTTTCTATTTTACTTTTTATTGCTGTGACTGCAGAGAAGGTTGGTAGTGAAGTAAAATTTCTTGGATTATCGAGAGTCATCGAAGACTTCGCGCTTTCACTTCAAAACGAATTTAACTTCAACATTGAGGCAATGAACTGTGAAAAACTTCAGAAAATAATATCTGAGTATGACGAGGAAGGTATTTTTTACATCCCAAAAATATTTAATGAATTTACTACTGAAAACTTATTAGTGATGGAAATGATTAATGGTATTCCATTTAGTGACAGTTTAGGGATCAACTCTAAACTAGCTGAGCTGGAAGACAAACTTAATTATTCAGTAAAAGTCTTTATTCAAACATTTCTAAGTGAAGGTGTATTTCATGCAGATCTTCATGGTGGAAACTTTTTTTATACAAACAATGGGCAGATTGCACTTATTGATTTCGGTCTTGTTGGAAATCTGTCCAGACAAGGGAGACAGAATTTTGTCGCGATCATTTACTCAATCTTAAATAATAACTATGAAACTTTAGTTAATGAATTTTTAGATGTTGCAGAATATGAGCGTATTCCTGATGTTGATAAGCTTGTCATCGACATGCGATATGCACTTGCCCCATTCATTGGATTAACTATTAAACAGACAGATTTTACAGCTGTCTTTAAAATTATCACTAAGACTCTTAGAGAGCATGAAATTTATCTGCCACGAGAGTGGTTTGTTGTATTTAGGGCACTGATCACCTTAGATGGTGTTGGTAAATCTTTAGGAATGGACTTTGATTTATTTTCGTTTTTACAAGATGACATTGAAGGCATTGTTAAAAAGAATTTTCAAAAAGAATATTTTATTGAAGATGCATTTTGGCTGGGGAAAGATATTTTAAACTCATCGAGAGTCGTCCCTAGGCATCTTAGGTGGTTCCTCAAAGAATGGTCAAAAAATGGTTATGCATTTGAAGTGAAACATCAAGGTTTTGAAAAATCATTTGATAAACTAGCTTCATCTTTAATTTTTTTAGGATTTTGTCTATTTAGTTGTATTCTTTTTATGTCAGGCTTACAGCTTGTAAATATCGACACGTTACAAACGCTTGACCTCAGAAGTATTCCAAGTGTTAGTTACTTATTATGGGCAGCCTCTTTGGGAATGTTCTTTTACGGATATACAAAAGCTAGATAGATTAAATACTATCTAGGCCAGGGATATAGAAAAAGTTTGAGTAGGGAAGTAATTCTAATGCAGGTCTTGGGCCGAAGATCATATGAATAAATTCAGTGTAGGTTGTCTTATAGTCTTTATCTAAAAAGCTAAAATGAATAATGTCATTTTCTAAACTTGAAATCACAATATCTTTTTTGAAAATATCCTCAATAAAATTTTTAAAGAGGTTGTTGGGATTTATCTTGATAAGGCCAACGTAAATTTCGTGATGACTTTCAATATACTGAATATGTTTTTCAGGAAGCCAGAGACGATAATCTTTGAACGCATTTACTAATTCTTCGTCATTGAGAAAACTACATTCGTGAATAATGCCCGGTAAATCAAAACCTTTATTGAGTAAGAAATAATTTTCAATGCGATCATTCTTTCTCGAAATATATAATGAACTACTAGAGATAGAAGCGATAGTGTCCCAATCTCTAGAGCTTCTTAGTGGGTGAATGTAGTGTTCTAGTCTGTTTGCATAGAGTTCTTTGATTCTTTTAAAATCTTCTTTCGAAAGTTTTGAGAAACTTTCTTTTCTAAAGCCATTAATCTCATCTGTTAGCTCTTGCATTCCTGTCTGAAGAACAGAACCAAATTCGATAAAATTAAATTTGGCGTACATATCATCCTTCTCACTCCAAAGAATAAAAAATGCACAACTCTTTTCATATCTACTTAGAATATCTGTAAGGAACTCTTTGAATATTCCCTTTCCTCTTAACTCCTTTGAAACAGCTATGCCACCGATGAAAGCAGCTTGTGTTGAAATACTCTTCTTTGCCATTGTTTTTAAAGCAACTCCAATATGTGCAACAACTTCTTTCTTATCGTTAAGAAGGATGTGGCAATGATCATGATTAATAGGATTCATTAATGTATAGAAATCTGTATCAAATGCATGCTTTGAGGGGTAGTTGAATGATTCTTCAATAAGCGTAATAACTTCTTTATAAAGCTCTGGTGATTTTGCGAGTGTTGAATGGATTAATTTCATTTTTATCCCTTAAAAGACATTAACTATTTTTACATTCTTTAAAATATTACTTAAGAGAACCCGTGTTATTGCCCTTTAATGCTCGAGAAATCAGTGACTTAGATGGCGTTTCGGCAATATTTTCCTCTTCGAAAATAAAATCAAAAAAAATAAAGAAAGAAAAATTGGGGGCGATAAGTCTCTTGTAACTGCTATTGATCGGTGTCAGTAGCGTACATCTAGTTAAGAAGGAATCTTACTAGACCCAAGATCAAGGAGGATGACATGGGATTAAGAATTAACACCAACGTTGCATCTTTAAATGCTCAGAGAAACCTGAGTACGACAAGAATCGGAATGCAACAATCTCTAGAAAAGCTTTCATCAGGGCAAAGAATTAACAGAGCTGGTGATGATGCTGCTGGTTTAGCAATTTCAGAAAATTTAAAAGCACAAATCAGGGGTCTTGGACAAGCTGAAAGAAATGCTGAAGATGGTATCTCTTTAGTTCAGATTGCTGAAGGTGCATTAGGTGAAGTATCAAATATTATGATTCGCTTAAGAGAACTATCTGTACAGGCTGCTTCTGATACTATCGGAGCAACAGAAAGAAAGTTTCTTAACGTAGAATTTGAACAATTAACATCAGAAGTCGATCGTATCGCTAACTCGACAGAGTTTAACAGAGTGCCTCTTTTAAATGGTACTGGTGCGGTTTTTGATATCCAAATTGGGACGAGAAACGATCCTATATCAGACAGATTAACATTTGATGCCTCTTCGGCGGATGTTAACGTTGCTGCACTTGGACTTAACCTTGCTTCGGTAGCAGACAAAATCTCTGCTCAGAACTCGTTATCTTCAATTGACCAGGCAATTGTATCTGTTTCTGGTATTAGAGCGGACTTTGGTGCCCTTCAAAACAGACTACAGTCGACGATTAACAATATCTCGACAAGTATTGAAAACCTTTCTGCCGCAAATTCACGTGTTAGAGACACTGATATCGCAGCAGAGACAGCGAACTTAACGAAACAAAACATTTTAATGACTGCCGGTACTTCGGTTTTAGCGCAAGCGAACTCAAGTACAAAAAATGCCTTAAGTCTCATTCAAGCAGCGTCTCAAGGGTAATCCCCTTAAGACGTTTGTTTGAAGACTTGAAGAAATTTTTAATAAAAGCATTTTTATAATGGAGCAGTGTATGTTGATGACAACAGGATGAATATAAAAACGCAATTATTGGCTGCAATCTTTAATTGCTTATCAATCAAATAATGAGGAAAAAAAGAGATTGATTTGTCCATTGTTAGTTAGCAAAAATTTTATTAACAAAAAGGCAAGCTTGCGCACGGATGCACAAGTACTTAAACAGGAGGTTTGGATATGAATGAAGGAGATTAAAAATGGGCTTAAGAGTAAATACGAATGTTATGTCTTTGTCGGCGCAAAGAACATTAGCACAAACAAATAAAAATGTTGGAGATAACCTTAGAAAATTAGCTTCTGGGGAAAGAATAACTAGGGCAGGGGACGACGCTGCCGGTCTGGCGATCAGTGAAAACTTGAAAGCTCAGATTAGAGGGATGAGACAGGCTAAGAGAAACGCAAATGATGCAATCTCTCTCATCCAAACTGCTGAAGGTGGATTAAGTGAAGTATCAAATATCATCATTAGGCTTAGGGAACTCGCAGTACAAACTGCAAACGACACTCTTGGACCACAAGAGAGAAAGTTTACAGACATTGAGTTTCAAAATCTTAAAGAAGAAATTGATAGGATCTCAAGATCTGCTGAATTTAACGGAATCAAGCTTCTCGATGGAACAGGCGGAAGACTTGAGTTCCAAGTTGGGATCAAGAATGATCCAATTCTGGATAGACTTGTCTATGACGGAACTGGCTCAGATGCTACGCTTGCAGCACTTGGTCTCTCAGCTGACTCTGTTGCTACAAAAGAAGGTTCTCAAGCCGCTCTTAAAAAACTCGATGATGCGCTCGTGCAAGTCAACGGTGTTAGGGCAGGAATGGGTGCTCTTCAAAATAGGCTTCAGTCTACCGTCAACAATCTTGGCGTTAGTGATGAAAACCTATCGGCAGCAAATTCGCGAATTAGGGATGTCGACGTTGCAGATGAGACTGCAAAGTTAACTAAAAACAACATCCTAATGCAAGCAGGTGCATCTGTATTATCTCAGGCGAATCAGGCACCAAATGTAGCGTTATCGCTAATTAAAGGATAAATCAATCTCTTGGGCGGCTATAGTTTCGAATGAAACATAGCTGCCTTCCTCTATTTTCTTTCTGTAAAATCAATTAATTATCAATGATGACTCTGTTGTCACCTAGTAACCATTTAATATCGTTCAAAAATGTTAAAATTTACACAAACTTTTCAATTAAACGATTGTTTGAATTTTGTTGACGTGTTAACTATATTGTTAGGACATTAACTAATGGAAGGAAATATATGCAAAGAAAAGAAATTAAACTTCATGAGCTTGATTTAGACATCCTTGCCGCGAATATTAGGACAACTAAGTTATTCGATGATCTTATAACTAAAGGAATCGCACAGTACGGAATTTCAAAACCTCAATTTGATATTATGGTTTTCATTTATTTTGGTGAGGAAAAGAAAACTACAGTAACAGAAATTGCAATAAATAACTCTGTTTCAAAAGCAAATGTAACTGGCATTATGAATAGAATGATCACTCAGGGACTTATTCAGTCTGTCGTTGATCAAAAGGATGCAAGAGTCAAAAATGTTACTCTGACTGAAAAAGGTGAAGAGTTAATGAAAACAACAGTGCCTGTGTATCAAGATCTGATAAGAAAAACCCTAAGCCCATTTTCTCACGCTGAGAAAGAATTACTTCTGAAGCAATTAAAGCACATTGAAGGCTGTATTAGAGAGAAGCTTTAGAGTTCATTATAAAAAATATGCTTATGGTGGCTTCTTTGCTTGGGCTATATTGGATTTAAAGTCGTGTGGTGGATAAGGGGTGCAAGGTGGCATAAGTGGAGGAGCATGAGTTCCTATCAGTAACGCTAAATTTTGAGAGAGGGTTAATTGATTAGGTATGATGAATGCTCAAGTGGAACTCTGAATTCTAATAATTTTTTTGAAGCTAACTGATTAAGGATAGGGTCATACTTGCCTTCCTCTCTTTTTCTCTAAAATCAATTAAAATATAAGAATGAGTGAAAACACTGTAGTTCGACGTAAGACTGTATTAATTTTTGGTATCTCTTCATTTGTTGGTTCATCACTAGCAGAATTCTTTAAAAAAGATTACCGAGTGGTTGGTACGTATAATGATACACCTGTTACAATTCCTGGGGTCATGACAATTCCTTGTAGTGTTCTTTCTAAGGAAGAAGTGCAACTTATTATGTTTTCGACTCGACCGGATATTACGATCTATGCGGCAGGGATGTCTTCAATTGTAGACTGTGCACTTGAGGAAGGAAGAGCAGATGCTTTGAATACAAGTGGTCTTTTCAATGTTGTTGAGTATTGTCAGCGCTATAAATCACAAATTATTTATATTTCATCTAATTTTGTTTTCGCTGGTGAAGACAAGAGTTATTTGGAAATGGACATTCCAGATCCCAACACCGTTTACGGTAGAACACAGGCTTCAGCAGAATTTTATATTCAAAAGACATCACTAAACTATTTAGTTTTTAGATCATGTAAACTATATGGGAGAAATATCAGTCCAAGAAAGAGTGGATGGTTTGAAAAGTTGCAAGACTATACCCACTTTAGAAAGCAAATGACTGTAGATGATTATGTGAGTGTAGGCTTCCTTGATGTGAGTTACCTTGGAATGATCATTAAGATGTGTGTCGACAAGGGAATTCAAAATAGATTGTTCCAAATCAGTTCTGCTGATAAAATGACTCACTATGAATTTGCCAAAACATATACAAAAGTTTTTGGAGAGACAGACCACAATATCACCAAAGGGAAATGGTCATACCCAGTAATGGCGACAGCACATGCCGCCGCTGCATCATCTGATAATAAACTACACTTTAAGCTGGATGTTACAAATGCAGAGGGTTTCTTAAACTTAAAATTTCCAACAATCGAAGAGTCTCTCGAGTTTACATTTAGAAGATTGAAGGGCGTCAAGAAAGAGAATAAGAAGTCGGATCAAGGACAGGGCATTACTTTTATTTGATTATATTTTGACAACCTTCGCGCTATATCGCATCATATAGAGTATGGATATCGTAAAATATAATAAAGACAATAAAGAAGTTTCGACTAAGTGGATCGAAAATCTAGCGCTTGAAGAAATCAACATGGAAGAGTCTGGTGTCGTGAGTTTTAATGATCACCTCAATCCAGCTTATCTTCTTGAAGAGTCGTCTATTAATTTTATGAATGAACTAAGAGATCTATTCGAGATCTTCGTTCACCAGTTTAATGAGTTTAGAGGTGGAACACCTGGAAGCGTCATTAAAATCTTTAAAATCGCCAACACTGTAAATGACTTTATGCTTTATAGAAATTCTCTTCGCTTAATTTTTGCAAGAAGAGCCGATGATCTTATTTCAATTGGTTTTCTTGCAAATGGAAAAGATGTTTTCTCTGCAAGGTTAAGCGATAGCCAAGGTTACGGCGAAACAACTGTTCATGAGATTAGAGCTCATATTGGGCCATTTAATCAAATTTCATGGAAGTTTTCTAATGAGCCGGTAGAGATTGAAGCATTAGCAAGACATTACCTGGCTGAATTTATCAAGTTATCAGCAAGATAATAATAAGAGTCCCATAGTTGGTTTTTCGAAAGTCTCCGCCCGTCAATCGACAGGTGGATGCAGTATTTAATCATTTTAGGCTTCTCAATTTACATGAGCTTGCTCACCATAATCAGGGACCGCTTCCTTTCATATATTTGTAGGGCAAAGAACTTGTTATTGCCAACTACAGGACCCAAATTCATTATACATCTTCCTCTACATTCTGGACAACAAAGAATCGTGGCACTAAATTTTCAATCTTGACACAAGATTTCAACACTTTACCAATATCTTGTTTAAGTTTGCGCTGCAATGTGTTATAATTTTAATAACTAATCTACTAAAGTTTCTGAAGGAAAGCTTCGATAAGTTTGGAACTTCAGACATAGTTAATTTTAGGAGAAGTATATGAAGAAGTTTATGGAATTTCTTAGAGACGAAGAAGGTCAGACATCGACAGAGTACATTCTACTCGTTGCCGTTGCGGCCATGTTAGTTTTTAAGTTCAAAAACGCAGCAGCGCCAAAAATTGATGAGTTAACTCAGAAAGTATTCGGTGAAGCTATGAATATGGACTTTACAGGAAATTAAGAAGAATTTTCGCTATCTAGATATAAGTTGTAGCTTCTAGTACCCTATGAGTATGTTAAAACATGCTCAAGGTCAGGCGCTGCTTGAATATATTTTCGTATTTGCAATATTCTCATTGATTGCCATCAGTGCAGCGAAGGGTATTGCAATATTTTCTGAAGGATTCTTCAAAAATTTCACTTATCATTTAACTCAAGAACTAACGACTGGTGCATGTGCTCAGGGATGTTGGCATAACGGCTACGAGAACTTGGAGTAGCGATGCCATTTGTTGTCTTTGCTTACTTAGCTGTTCAAATTCTTATCGTTGCCTATCATGATTTTCAAACGAAGAAAATTTCTAATAAATGGTCGCTGATCAATATTGGTTTCTATGTTTTCTTTACATTAATTTTTCCAGAGTATTATACATTCTCTCTAGAAACATTTATTTGGCCATTAGGATTTTTCGTAGCAGGATTTATTCTCTTCCTGATGAAGATAATGGGAGGGGGAGATTCAAAGTATCTCGCTTCTTTCTATCTCCTCATTCCTTCTCAGTTTCATGAGCAGGCTTTCTTTTCTCTCGCAATTGCAACTGTTCTAGTTGGAGGCTCTGTATTCACTAAAAATATCATGAAGAATGCAGACCTTATTATGACTGCTTTTAAGAACAAAGACATTAAGCTCGTGAGAAGTATTTTTGGAAAGAAATTTGCTTTTGCTCCAGTTATTTTTATTTCATGGATATGGTTTGGTTGGATCATTAAGGAGAAGATATTATTTTGAATAATCGAGGGCAAGGTACTGTTGAATATATTTTATTGCTTGTTGTTCTAGCAAGCCTTGTGAATTTTATTATCAAATCTTCAGTGATGTCTAATTTTATTGGAAGTGGTAATGGTCTCTATGACCAAATGGCCAGATCTATTGAGTTCTCATATCGTTACGGTCATAATGGTAGTGTAGATGACTTCTCAAATAATTATAACGATATTGAGTTACATAGCTATAGGAATGAAAATGGTAAGTCACGATTCTTCGGTCCCACGTCGACGTATGATCAATAATAAAGGTCAATCGACAGTTGAATTCTTAAGTTGCATCACGATTGCTTTTGCATTTATCTTCTTTTTCATGAAACAGGCATTAAATTATACGAATGGCTATTTAGTTCAATATGCAACATTCATGGCTTCAAGAGCTTATTTAGTTGCTGATAATAATAATGCTAATGCTCCTCAGGTATTTAACTTTGCGGAAGTCGTAGGGAAAGAAGTATTTAACTCTTATTATCTAACAAAGTTTATGCCCAACTTTGATGGTGAAGTTAAATTTAATAGTCCTGCTGACAATGTAATTAAAGCGTTCGTTGGAGCTTATGTAACTTATACAGATAAGTTATCGTTTACAAAAACAGTCGGTGGAAAAATTCCAATGGAATTTAGAAGTGAATCATTTCTTGGAAAAGAACCCACAAGAACAGAGTGCGCTAAAAGAGTCTGTGATGCATTAAATGTATCAGTGGGATCTTGCCAAACGCATACAACATTATTTGATAATGGATGTTAGTCGTGAAAGATTTTTTTAAAAAAATTAAGGAGAATGAAGAAGGACAGGCTATGTTTGAGCTTGTTCTTTTTGTACCAATAATGGTCTACCTAGGTGGATTGATCATGAATTTTGGAAACTCTATTAATGCATCAATAAATCAACAAAAAGCAACAAGAGGTTATTCTTATTATCTTTTAAATGGAAACTCTAATGGGCTAGCAGATCGCGAACTTAAGCAATTACCAAATCTAAGTATTGTGAGTAACAACATCATTGGTTGGAGATTTCAGGAAGAGGGAAATGGAAGTATTTCCTTTGGTTCTTTTTATCGACTACCAAATGTGCCTTTTGCTGGAAGTGATGCGGAAGATTGTCTTGAGAAATATTCAGAAAACCAGACTTCTTGTATCAAGATATTTACTCTCTATGGGGTATGCGGAGAGACCTACGCTCGTATGGCCACTGACAACTCATTTTTTCGTGTTGATTACCCTGGTAACTCTGTCGGATATTCATCTAAGTCGATTTGTGCCTTTAAGTAGTAGGTAGCGGCTCTTTTTACCTAGTCATCTAAGCTTCGTTAAAGTTTGATAAAATGCTAATGATAATAACATCTTAAATAAGGTTTGAAGATGAATACTAGAGCATTTACCTTAGCACTCGTCATCGCAATTTTTGCAATGTTCATGGTCCATACATATGTTGAAGATCAAAAAACTGAATTAGTAAAAAGATATGGTTCAATGACATCTGTTATTGTAGCCAAAAAAGATATTGGAGAGTTTGAATTAATTGATGATTCAAAAGTGACAATCATTTCTGTTCCGCAAAGATTTGTATCTCCTGGAAGCTTTAAAACAATGAAGGAAGTAGAGAATACAATTGCAACTGTTCCAATTTTAAAAGATGAGCAAATAACAAAACCAAGAATTACATATCCAGGTGAGAGTACGGGTCTTTCAAGAGAAGTATCCGTAAATAAACGTGCCGTTTCAATTACTGTTTCGGATCAAACTTCAGTTTCAAAACTTATCAAACCAGGGGATAGGGTTGATGTTCTAGCAGCTATTGATTACTCGGGTAGAAGAGATAGACAAAAAATTATGACAATCCTTCAAGACGTTAGAGTTTTATCAACAGGGAGAAATATATCAAATAATCTTCCGGTAATTGGTGTACAAACTCCTAAAGTAATTAAGCAGATGAAGCTAAACACATATAGTAATTACAACTCTGTAACATTAGAGCTAGATCCATTCGAAGTACAAAAGTTAATTTGGTTATATCAATATGGAGAAAGTACTCCTTACTTAATTCTTAGAAATATTAATGACAAGGAAAAAGTTCGTATTGAAGGAACTAGACTCTACGACATTCTTGGAGAAAAAGATCAAGTTGAAGCTAAGAAATTCTTCCAAGATAAATATGAGAAACGATGATTATAAAAAACTTATTTAAATTATTATTTATGACAATTCTCTGCTTCTCAAGTGTCGCTCAACTGACGCCAAAGGAGGAGAGAATTGAAATTTTTATGGGAATCGATAAAGTAATCCGTCTGGATTTCGTACCGACAACGATAAAAGAAATTGCCGATAATACAGTTGTTGATATGACGTTTGTTCCTCAGAAAAGAGAGATTACAATAAAAGGTTTAAAACCCGGAGTCTCTTCAATATCTGTAAGAAATGATGCCACAAAAGATATTGCGATTAGATATTTTGTTACTGTAACAGCGACTGAGAAAACAAAAGTTATCAACGAACTTAAAGATTTTTTCAGTGATATTGAAGGGGTTGAGGTTGGAATCAAAGGTGGGAAGGTTTATGTCGGTGGTCGCCTAGTTGTTCCAAGTGATATTGGTAAGGTTGTTTTGTTTTTAGATGACTATAAAGATGTGTTGAATCTTCTCGAAGTATCGCCGCAAACATACCAGATCATTGCAAAAGAAATGCAAGAAGGTATGAGAAGAAATAATCTTAAAGATGTGACTGTGAGATTTTTTAATAACTCATATATTCTCGAGGGAATTGTTGGTTCAGAAAAAGAGAAAGAGCTTGCAACAAAGATTGGAATTACTTACTTACCAGATAGAATTGAAAGTTTAGCGAGAAGAACAGATTCTGTTCAAAAGCTTGAACAAGAAATTATCAAAAACTTCATTGTTGTCAATGAAACGGAACCACCGCCTAAGCCAGTGAAGATGATTAAGTTCACTGCTCAGTTTGTCGAGTTAACAAAAGACTATAGCAAAGTTTTTGGGTTTAAATGGAATCCAACACTTGGTGGAGAAGGTGGAAGTATTTCTTTTGGTCGTACTTCATCGGGTGGAGTATCTACAAGTTCAGATGGGACTCTCTCTGGAACTATTTCACAGCTATTCCCAAAATTAAACTCAGCTAAAGCAGCTGGTTATGCCAGAATCGTTCAGTCAGGGATGATTATTGCAAAAGATAATGAGAATGGAACAATTACAAGAAAGACCAAAAAGAACACAACTCTTGGGACTGGAGAGTTTCAACAACCAACATCAATTGATGCCGGGTTTGATTTAAAGCTCAAAGGTACAATCATGCCAGAGGAGAAAGTTAATATCGAAATTTCACTCGGTGTAAGTTTTGGATCAGGAACAGATGTATTAGAAAATACCATTAACACAATTATTATCGTTAAGACGCGAGAGTCGGCAGTCGTCGGTGGAGTGTCATCGACAAAGTCATCAACACAATTTGATAAAGATCCTCCTGGTGGAGCAGATACAGTAGAGGCCGGAACTGGATTCCCGTTATTCTCATTTATTAAGTCGAAATCACTACAAAGAAGTAAGGAGCAATTCGTTGTCTTTATTACGCCAGAAATTATCGACAGTGCATCACAAGGGTCTGAAGAAATTAAACGAAAGTTTAGAAAGAGGGGACAATAATGGCCGAAGGTCATATCATTACAGTAATTGGTGCTAAAGGCGGGGTTGGTAAATCTCAAGTCGCGGCTAACTTAGCATTTTCCCTTGTGGCGGAGTCGAGAGGTAAAACGTTACTTTTAGATTTTGACCAACGAGCAAGTGGTGATCAAAATTTAATTACTGGTATTAAAACTAAAAAGAATATGAAAGATCTCTTCACTTTTAGTGGAAATATTGATCCTCGAACCATTACACCTTTTTTAAATCCACATCCGGCAGGTGTAAATTATATTGGGCTTCCAAACGATCCGACAGCTACAGATGGTCTTGATTCAGAAGCAGCTGGGAAGTACTTAAAAGCCTTTACTTCGCTTTTCCCGATTACTGTTATCGATGGTGGTAGTGAATTAACTCCATTAACTTTAAAGGCATTAGAATTCTCAACGATGATCCTCGTTGTTGTTACTCCAGACTTATTGGCTTTAAATCAAACAAAGCGTTTGATGTCTGATTTAGTAACAATGATGTTTCCAAAAGAAATGATTCATTTTGTAATGAATCAAGCACAGAAAGGACACCCTGTTACTCCTGATGTTGTTCAAAAAACACTCGGGCGTCCACTTCTAGGAACGATTATAAAAGATGATCAAACGTGTGCAATGGCGCTTAACCAGAGAAAGCCAGCACTTGTTGCACTAAAGAATAGTAACTTCTCAAAAGGTATTACAGAGGTTGCAAGAAAAATTATTCAGTCAAATATTTTAAAACAGCTCGCTACACTTAATAGACCAAGCGGAGTATCTGTTAATAAGGGCGGTGGAGACTCTGCTGCTGGAGCACCTTCTAAAGGGGCTGCGAATGCGTGGCGTGACCTTAAGATTAGAATTCACAAAAGTCTTGTTGAAGAAATGGACCTTAGTGATGATGATAAGAATGATCCGAAAGCAAAAATTATTTTAAAAGAGAAAACTAAGAAGTTAGTTGTCGATCTTCTCGGTAAAGAAGATACAAAAGGAATTCTAAATTCTCGTGAAGATATGAATGCGATTGTGAAGGAAATTATCGATGAGGCCCTAGGATTAGGTCCTCTTGAAGATTTACTTGCAGATAGAACTGTTTCTGAAATTATGGTTGTTGGACCAGATAAAATCTATTTTGAGAAAAGTGGAAAGATCAAGAAGTCAGAAGTTATTTTTACTAATGATAGGCAAGTTTTAAATGTTATTGAAAGAATCGTTGCTCCGATTGGTAGAAGGATTGATGAAAAGACTCCTTACGTAGATGCACGTCTACATGATGGTTCGAGAGTTCATGCAATTATACCTCCGTCTGCTATTGATGGATGTTGTATTACTATCAGAAAGTTTCCTGAAGATCGATTAACGTATAAAGACCTCGTTAAATTCGGATCAATGACACAAAATATGGCTGACTTTCTTCGTATTGCAGTTGAAGGGCATCGAAATATTATCGTTTCAGGGGGAACAGGATCTGGTAAGACAACACTGATTAATGTTCTTGGAAGTTTTATCCAAGCTAATGAGCGTATTATTACATGTGAAGACTCTGCCGAGCTAAACTTTCCTCAAGATCACGTTGTCCGTTTAGAGACGAGACCTCCTTCATTAGAAGGAGATGGTGAAATCGATATTAGGCTTCTTGTTAAGCAGTGTCTTCGTATGAGGCCAGATCGTATCGTTGTCGGTGAGTGTCGTGGTGGTGAAACACTTGATATGTTACAGGCGATGGGTACTGGTCACGATGGTTCATTGACAACAGTTCACTCGAATAATCCAAGAGAATGTATCGGTCGTATTGAGACTCTCGTTCAATATGCAGGTGCTGGACTTACCCCTAAAGCTATTCGTGAGATGATTGCATCGGCTGTTCACCTAATCATTCAGCAGCAAAGACTAGATGACGGTTCGAGAAGAGTTACTCACATCACAGAAATTGGTGGTATCCAAGGTGAAGTCGTTACACTACAAGATATTTTCCTTTTTGTTCAAAAGGGTATTGATAAGAATGGAAAGATTATCGGTGAATTTCAAGCGACAGGATTTATTCCAAAATTTATCGAAACACTTGAAAAGAAAGGTTACAACGTGCCTCGTGGATTATTTAGTAATTCTTCTCCACCTAACCCTGCCGCAAGACCTGCGGCTCCGCAAGCTGGGGGAGCACCTAAACCTGGACAACCACCTCAAGGTAATCGTCCTCAACGTCCTCCTGGTAAGCCAGTTAAGAAAGAGTAGGTGATAGATGTCATTTTTTCTAAGTTTAATTGGATTTAAAGGTTTAGTAGCTCTAATCGGAGTTATTCTTTTTTCATTTTGCTATAAGTATTCCGTGGGTATCTTTGATTTTATCGAAAGACAAACCATGGGGACGCGAACCTATATCTTAGAAAAATTTGATTTACTTTTTATTGAAGTCCAACCAGAAAAAATAACATACGCATTACTCGCCTTATCCTTAGGTTCAGGGGGAATTGTTATTATTATTTTTGGTATTCTTGGAAAGTGGGTAATGGGCTTTATTCTAGGGCTTGTTTTCGCCTTTGTTGGATTTAAAATACCTCGTCCTATTATAAATAATCTCGTTTCTAAAAGAGTTAAACAATATGAAGCGCAAATGGTTGATGGGCTAACCCTTCTTGCCAATGGCCTTCGTGCGGGACTAAGTGTGCCACAGTCAATTGGCATGGTTGTCGATGAAATGCCGGCACCGTTATCACAAGAATTTAATGTTATGCTACAGCAAAATAGAATCGGTGTGCCACTAGAAGAATGTTTCGAAAACCTCGCCAAAAGGGTTCCAACCCAAGATAATGACATGTTTGTGAGCTCTGTAAATATTCTTAGAGAGACCGGTGGTAATCTCGCAGAGGTCTTCGATACTATTGTTGACGTAATTAGAGAACGTGTACGATTGAAGCAAAAAATTGATACTGCTACTGCTCAAGGGCGTTTTCAGGGTATGATTATGGCAGCTATGCCCTACGGAATTTTAATGATGTATGGATCAAGTGATCCTGAGGCCGTTGGAAAAATGTTTAGCCATCCCCTTGGAATCATATTGTTTGTGGTCGCCACAGTACTTGATTTTATTGGAACTATGGTAATTTTTAAGATTGTACAGATTAAAGATTAAGTTTTTTCCGACTACTCCCGATAAGTGAACAGAGAACTCGGAAAGTCATACGAAAGGATTGTGAGTGATGAAGAATTTTAAATTTTTTGTACTTTTAAGTATTTTTGCAACAAGCGCTCTCGCAGGCGTTAATTTAAAGAATGGTAACTTCCATATCACTTATACTGATATTGTTGTTCCTGGTGGTGGGCATGACCTCGTTATTGAGAGAACCTACAACTCTAGATCACCAGATAAAGGCTGGTTTGGTTTTGGTTGGGGATCTGACTACGAAACTTATTTGAATGTATCAGCAGATGGTTCTGTTGTTATTCATGAGAATGGTTCAGGTGCTACAACTAGGTTTGTTCCTAACAAGGCCGTAGATGCTGAAGCTGCTGCAAAGAAAATTATCGATGCTATGAGAAAGAAAAACTCTATCTCTGAATCAGTGGCAAGCTCTTTAGTAACAAAACTAAAGAATGATGCTGAGCTTAGACAAGCGTATGCAAAGAGATTTGATGTTTCAGCAAAACTCGCTGTTGGAACTGAGCTTTTCTCAAACGAAAGAGGGCTTCAGAAAGTTGTAAAGACTAAAGACGGTTACTCTAGAAAGTATAACGATGGTAAAGAGCACCTTTTCAATGAAGATGGAAAGCTTGTTAAAGTTACTGACAAGAATGGGTATGTTGTTGATTTAAACTACTCAGGAAAAGAACTTAAATCTATTAAAGATTCAATGGCGAAACAAATTTTCTTCCAGTGGTACCCAGATGGAAAAATCAAGTCTGCTGAGTCGGGTGCAGGAAAGAAAACAGAATACGTTTATAAAGATGATAATTTAATCGAAGCCAAAGATATTGCTGGTAACGTATTTAAGTATGACTATGACTACAATCACAATATGACTTCTATTGGATACAAAGATGGTTCTTCAATGAAGATCAAGTATACAAAGAAGACGCAGTTTGTAGAGGAAGTGACTAAGAAGAATGGTGAGACAGTTGCTTATCAATATGAGTCAAACCCTAAGAATCCTGAATTTCACTACTGGACACTTGTTACAAAGAAAAACCCAGGTGGTAAAGATGTAACAAATCGTTATGAGTATGAAATTAAAAGAAAGCCAGATGGTTCACACTATACATATAGAATTCTTACTGTTGTAAATAATGTATCGACTGAAACAATCTATACAGAGTGTTGTTCTCTTCCAAAACAAATTAAAAGAGGAAACTTCGTAACTAACTTTGAATACAATAGCAAAGGTCTATTAGTTAAGAAAAACTCTTCTCGTGGTGATTATGTTGAACTCAAGTATCACCCAGAATTTAACAAGATTACAAATGTAACAAATAATAATGGTTGGACTAAGTTTGAGTACGATAAAAAAGGTAACTTAAAGAGAGCAGAAAACTCTAAGAAAATGTCAGTTCTTTTAACATATGATTCAAAAGGTAGAATCTCTAATATGTATGACATTGATAAGACTACTAATAAGAAACGTGAGCTTAGCTTCGTATACAATGCACAAGGTAAGCCAGTAGAAATTAAAATGAGTAATGTTGGGAAAATCAATGTGAAGTATGACAACTACGGTGAGATTTTAAAAGTTGAATCTGCAGCTGGGCATAAAATGGCATTACAAGTTACTCAGGCGTTCCAATCATTACTATCAATCGTTAAACCTGCAGGTGTTAACTTAAATATGTAATGACAATTTATGTGGGCACTCTAAGTGCCCGATTGATTGTAAAAAATAACGTTTGTTGGTGATTAAATAATATATGATAAAATAGCCTCTGAAGGAGATTAAAATGAAAAAGATATTATTAATGATGACTATATTGAGTACTTTAAATATTGTAAATGCTGCAGAAGGCGCTAAGGTTGGTGAAGGTGCTGGAAGTTGTGATGATGTTGTAAACTGCGCCAGTGGTAACTGTAAATCTACTACAGCTTCAGATAGTTCGGAGAAAAAGGATGAAGCGACGTCTAAAGGTAAATCAAAATAAAGTTTCATGTGAAAAAGATAAATGAAGAAAGCCTGGTTTAAAGCCAGGCTTTTTTTATTTCAGAATGCCTAAAATAAAATCAATCAGCCGTTTCTGTACATTTTATACACACTGTCGAATATTTATACACAATAGTAATAACTAAAAGGCTTTAAGTTGTTAATAAGAGGTGGAGTACCTTAACTCCAAATTGGCACGTGCTGTGCAATATATAAAACAAACAACTAACCATTAATATCTAGGGGGATATGATGAAAGCTTTAATTTTAACAGTATTAGTATTAGGAAGTGTATCAAACGTATTTGCAATGTCAGAAGAGTCTGAAACAAGTTGTGAGAAGACAGTTCACGTGAGCGCTTATCAAGAAAGTGTTCCTGCTGGTGAAGTAAGAAAAGAAGCTGAAGCAGGCAAGAAAGAAGCAACAAGAAAATAGAATTAATATCGAGGGCCACACTAGTGGCCCTTTTTTATTTCCTGTAAATTACATATACCCTATAATGAAAGAAAACTTAGGGGTATATTTCATGCAAGATATCAATCAGTACTATCAAGACGTCACAGCTACGCAGAATAACTTTAAAGACATTTCAAAGCGCTTGGTAGCTCTAGAAAAGCTTAAAAGCTCAATAACTGAAATGAGTAGTGAAATTGCAGATGCTCTTAGAAAAGATCTTGGGAAGTGTGAGTTTGAATCTTATCTTTCGGAGATCGATTTTGTTCTACATGAGATTGATGTTGCTAAGAAAAATATTAAAAAGTGGTCAAAACCTAAGAGGGTTAGTTCTTCTTTAGCCTTCTTCCCTGTGAAAAGTTATATTGTTCCTGAGCCTTATGGAACAGTTCTCATTATTGGCCCATGGAATTATCCATTTCAGTTGGTTCTTGCCCCTTTGGTTGGTGCAATCGCAGCTGGAAATACCTCCATTATAAAGCCATCTGAAATGGCGCCACAGACCTCGAAAGTTATAACAGAGCTTATTAATAAAACATTTAGCAAAGAAGTAAAGTGTGTTGAAGGAGGTGTCCCGGAGACTACTGAACTTCTAGATTTAAAATTCGATTATATTTTCTATACTGGTAATGGTGTGGTTGCGAGAATCATAATGGAGAAGGCCTCGAAATTTCTTACACCTTTAACCCTTGAGTTAGGAGGGAAAAGTCCATGTATGATTTTTACTGCAAATCTAAACCTCGCTGCAAAGAGAGTTGTGTGGGGGAAGTTCTTCAATGCGGGACAAACCTGTGTAGCTCCTGATTATATTATGATTCAGGAAAAAGATAAAAATTCATTTATTAATGAGATGAAGAAATGGATTGAGTTTTTCTATACAAGTGAAGTTAAGTCTAGTCCGAATTATGGGCGAATAATCAATGAGAGACACTTTGATCGCTTAACTAAATATTTAAGCGAGGCGAAGGTACTTCTTGGTGGGGGGCATGAGAGAGAGTCTTTGTTTCTTGAGCCAACGGTTGTAGAGGGTGATTTAAATCACGCAATTATGAAAGAAGAAATATTCGGACCGATACTGCCAATAGTAATCGTAAAAGACTATGAAGAGGCGCGTGATTACGTCCTTAAGAATGATAAGCCGCTTGCTAGCTATGGCTTCTTTGATCGTGAAGAAGATAAATCTAAATTTGTTAAAGAAATTTCATCTGGTGGGATGGTAATTAATGATACATTGATTCACCTGTCTAATGAAAAACTTCCGTTTGGTGGTGTTGGCGAAAGTGGGATGGGGGCTTATCATGGAGCTTACTCATTTGATATTTTTAGCCATAAAAAAGCATTGATGAAGAGAAGTTTTATGTTTGAAAACTCTTTGCGTTATCCTCCTTATGAAGGAAAACTTAATCTTATTAGAAATATTATGAAGTACCTTTAATGCCGAAAATCAGTGTTATCATACCTACTTATAATCGCTCGTTGTTCTTAGCTCGAGCGATTGATTCTGTTTTAAGTCAAACCTATAAAGACTATGAACTTATTATTGTTGATGATGGCTCAACTGATAATACTGAGTTCGTTGTACAACCATACTTAGAGGCTAATGAGAAGATAAAATTCTTGAAGACTGATAACAATGGGGTAAGTCATGCTCGAAATTATGGATTTAAGAATTCTCTTGGTGAATGGGTTGCATTTCTCGACTCTGATGATCAATGGTTACCAAATAAATTAGAGAAACAAATCCAAAAAGCTAATGATTTACCAGAGTCACTTATTATCTACACTGATGAGAAGTGGATAAGAAATGGAAAATTCGTAAATAAGAAAAAGTATCATCAGAAGTATGGGGGAAATGTTTTTGCCGAATGCCTGAAGTCATGCTTTATTGGACCTAGTACGGTGTTACTAAAGAGAGAGTTATTAGAACAGTATGCTGGATTTGATGAAAATTTTCCTGTTTGTGAGGATTACGATCTTTGGTTAAAAGTATCCCTACATCATGATGTTGTATTAATTCCAGAGGAACTGGTAGAGAAATATGGTGGGCATGATGATCAACTATCTACAACAACTCTTGCCATGGATTTTTGGCGAGTTAAGGCGATTTGCAATTTGATGGATAATTATGAGCTTGATAGTGAGCAATCAAGGAAAGCAATTGAAGTACTAAAAGTGAAGAGTGATATTCTTTTAAATGGTTATAGGAAACATGGAAATATAAAAGATTATAATGAACTAAATGATCTGATTAAGAGTAAAATTAAAGGCCCATAAGGGCCTTTGTTATTTTACACAGTAATATGAATACTCTTTTGCGTTGATAGAGCGAGGAGATCTTACTGGACTTGGGTTCATTAAACCTGGGTGATAAACCATTCCACCACTGATTGCCCAAACTCGACGTCCAATTGACACACCACCATTCCAATCTCCAAAAGCATCTATTGCTTCAAGTTCATCTGCACTTGGTAATCTTGCTCCTCTATTTTTACATGCGCTCTCAGCTTGTCTCATGCTAGTTGCTTTACCTATAGTGCCATTGTGAGTCCCTACGAGTTGTAGACTTCTCCCATTGATAAAAAGAGTGTTTGGAAATTTAGTTCCTTGAAAGTCTTCGAAGATTCGTGATGCGATTTGTGACATTACTACGCTTGGGGAACCTATGGCTTGATATGAAGACGTGTTTCCATTGTTATCAACCATAGTTAAAGTAACTTGAATATTTCCTTTGCAGTTCGGTGCAAATGAATATGTTCCGTAAGCAATATAATCAACAAGAGAATAAGAGTCAGCTGGGACATAACCAGTTCTTCTATCATTGCTGGCATTATTGATAATTGTTCTAATATCATTCATATGACGAAATTGAAATTTACGATCAGAGACGGGGTAGCTTCTATAGTAACCATCAAGATAACCTTTAAGAGAATTCTCCAGTGTTACGTCGAGATACTTATGTTGAGTTGCAAGATAAAGATTTTTATCATACATGGCATCGAAGGTTTGAAGCATTTGTAGAGCTTCTTTTCCTTTGGCCCCTGCCTGCATAAGATCAGAGGCAAGCCCAACCATATCTTGCATATATTCATAACGAGTTTGTGAATATGCTTGTTTATAAGCGCAAAGATCAGCCCCTCGAATAAATGGGATTGAGGCCCACATTGTTTGAGATTTTGCTTGAACTACAGATGTTAGTGCAAGAATTGCGACAAGATACTTAATTAGTTTCATAGATAAACTCCTAATAGATATTTCTACTGTAGCTGAAATAAGATTAAGGACTATGAAAGGTGTAAACAATACAGAGGTGTCAAAAGATTAGACAGTGTATAAGAAGCAATCAGTAATAGGGAGGTAAGTAATTGATTTAATGAAGTATGAGTTGGCATGACCTGTGCATTAATTTTAGTAATACTAATTGGGGGTTTAAAATGAAAAAATTATTACTAGTTCTACTATTAACAACTAATGTTTTCGCAATCAGTGAATCAAACACAGATCAGGGTACAGACACACAATGTCTACATAAAGGCTATTATAAAGAAATGGCAGAGATTGATCAGATGCTTGCTAATAGTAATAAAGAAGAATCTAAGGCCGTTGAACCAACGACATTAAGGCGTTAATTAGACTCTTGCTTAAGAACGTTTAAAATAGCTTCTTTCTCTTCTTTTGTGTAATTGTCTTTTGGCAGTTTTGCTTCGATAGACTTCTTTACGCTAGAGAGATTGGTGAGAATTTTATCTTGCTTAGCAGAAGTATTATTAAACATCTTTGATGTGACTTCTTTAGTTTCTTTTAGACCATTAGTAAAAACCCCTTTTACGGTGCTAAATACTTTAGAAGTCATTGGTTTTGCAATTTGATCCATATAGCTGAATACAACTTTATCTTCTCCTACTGGGATACTTAGGATTAAGAAAGATAAACAAAAATAAAAAGCAAATTTAATAACGAACATTAACTATTCTCTTTGATAATATCAGCTTCAATTTTTTCCACTGATTTAATTAGATCTTGCTCTGTAAAAGGCTTTGATAGGTAATCTACCGCACCATTTGAAATTGATTCGATAACAACACTTTCCATATCAAGAGTAGACATCATAATGATCTTTGGCTCTTTAATATTATCTCTAATGTGGTTAGCAAGCTCAATTCCACTAATCTCAGGCATCACGACATCAAGAAGAAAGACATTTGCTTTAGTATTGAAAGCCTGTTGCATGGCATTTTCCGCAGATGATGATTCACCAACAACATTGAATCCATGAGTTTCTAAAATAGAAACGATTGTTCTTCTTGATAAGTCAGAATCATCAACAACTAGAATCCTGACTAAATCACTACGCTTTGCTTTATTTATATTTTCTACAGTCATGAATTAATTGTAATCTTAAAAGGGACAAAAAAAAAGGGGTCTTTAAAGACCCCTTTCTTTTTTATGCTGCCACAGGTGGCAAATCTGAATCTTTTTTTACTGGCTTTTGAGCAACATAATCTCTCTTATGTTGTTCCTTCTTGTATTCTTTCCAGTCAACAAGAGCGATATCTAAAACTTCATCGATAGTTTTTACTGCAATAAAGTTTAGTTTCTTTCTAAATTCTGCTGGAATGTCTTCAAGGTCTTTCTTGTTCTTCCATGGAATTACAATCGTTCCAATTCCCATCCTCATCGCAGCAAGTGCTTTTTCTTTTAATCCACCAATTGGAAGAACTTTTCCTGTTAGTGTGATTTCTCCAGTCATTGCAACATCTTTACTTACTGGAACACCAGTGCAAAGTGATACAAGAGCTGTTGCTAGAGTGATACCTGCACTTGGTCCATCTTTAGGAGTTGCTCCAGCTGGTAAGTGAACGTGAAATTCTTGAGTTTCAAACATTGCTTCGTCGATACCAAGATATTCAGCTCTACTTCTAATATAACCAATCGCTGTTTGAGCAGATTCTTTCATTACGTCACCAAGTTGACCAGTAAGAGTTAAACCTCTTCCTTTCATCTTAGTTGTTTCGATATAAAGAACTTCTCCACCATGTGATGTCCATGCAAGACCTGTTGAAACTCCAACTTCGTCTGCTTCTTTATGGTCATCTCTTGTATAAATAGGTGGCCCTAGATATTTGAATACAGTGTCTTTAACGATATGAGTTTTAGACATGTCGCCTTTTGCAATTTTCATTGCTACTTTTCTACAAAGTGCACCGATTCTTCTTTCTAGATTTCTAAGTCCAGCTTCTGATGTGTAGTGTTCGATAACACTTGCTACACCTTCGTCTGTGAATTCAACATGATCATTAGTGATTCCATTCTCATCCATTTGTTTTGGAATAATGTATCTCTTACTGATCTCAACCTTTTCTTCTCTTGTATATCCAGAGAGGTTGATGATTTCCATACGATCTCTTAGTGGACCCGGAATATTTTCTAACATATTAGATGTTGCAATAAACATAACGTTTGATAAATCAAATGGTACATTTAAGTAATGATCTCTAAATTCTACGTTTTGTTCTGGATCTAGAACTTCAAGTAGAGCTGCAGATGGATCACCTTTATAGTCACTTGATAATTTATCAATCTCATCAAGAAGAACAACTGGATTATTTGTTTTTGCTTGTTTCATTGCCTGAATAAATCTTCCTGGCATCGCTCCAACATATGTTCTTCTGTGTCCTCTGATTTCAGCTTCGTCTTTTAGACCACCAAGAGAAATTCTAACAAACTCTCTTCCTGTTGCTCTTGCAATAGACTTTCCTAGAGAAGTTTTTCCAACTCCTGGAGGTCCTTGAAAACAAAGGATTGGGCCTTTCATATTTTTACCTTTAAGCTGTCTAACGGCAAGGTGCTCAAGAATTCTTTCTTTGATTTTCATAAGATCAAAGTGATCTTCATCAAGAATTTCTAGAGATGCATCAAGATCAATATGTTCTTCTGATGAAACTCCCCATGGTAGGTCGCTCATCCATTCAAGGTATGTTCTTGTGATCGTAGACTCAGAAGAATCTGGGTGCATTTTCTCTAGACGAGTAAGTTGTTTAAGAGTTTCTTTCTCAACTTCCTCTGGCATATGTGCTTCTTTAATTTTCTTTCTAAACTCTGCAAATTCATCTTCTGGTTCAGATGAACCTTCGTCACCAAGTTCAGACTTGATTGCTTTGATTTGCTCTCTTAAGAAATATTCTTTTTGAGTCTTAGACATTTCACCTTTAGCTGCATGCTTAATCTTTTGCTGCATAGATAAAATTTCTAACTCTCTATTTAAGATTTCGCTAATTCTATGTAATCTTTCAATTGGATCTAAAGTCTCTAGAATAACCTGTGCTTCACTTACATGGAGGTTTAAGTTTGAAGCTACAAGATCTGCAAGTCTTCCAGGATCTGTAATATCTTCTAGTACCATTAAGATATCTGGAGATAAAACTCTTCCCATTTGAATAACTTTTTCAAGTAATTCTTTAATAGTTCTCATTAGTGCATTAGTCGCAACATTCTCTTGCTCAACATCCATATCTTCAACTTTTGCAATTTTAGTAATGAAGTATGGATCTTGCTGTGAATAATCCATAATGCGAGCTTTTGATAAACCTTGTACAAGAATTTTAATTCTTCCATCTGGAAGTTTTCTCATTCTCATAATCATTGCAACAGTACCTAGTTCGAAAATCTCGCTTGGTTCTGGATGTTCTGCAACAATATCCTTTTGGCTTGATAATAAGATTAATCTGTCAGTATGGTTGATTGCATGATCAACTGCTTTTATTGAAGCCTCTCTCCCAACAAATAGCGGCAGAATCATGAACGGGTAAATGACAAGATCTCTAATAGGAAGAAGTGGTAGTTCGTCCTTAAATTCGATGTTATCACCCTCGTAGTTTGTCACCATAATTATTTCCTCCACTGGCGTGCGCGAATAAACGCAACTTACAGGTATAACATCGGGTTATATTTCAAACACTTTAAAGATATTTTGAATAAAATTCGCTTTTTATGTGCTTAAATTAATTGAATTCTTTGGTCGAATTTAGTTAAAATGCTGTAATTGCAGTATTCATCATGTTTTAATGAATGTGGAAATATTTTAACAAATAAAAGTGGAGTAAATATGTCTGGAAAAATGTCGCTGGTAGTTCTTGCCGCGGGTAAGGGAACAAGATTAAAAATGGATTTTCCTAAACCTCTAGCGCCCCTGCACAAACGTACTCTGATCGATTATGTAATTGATTCTCTTCAAAATCTTGGCGATTTTAACTTCATTGTTGGTCATCAAAACGAGTTAGTTGAAGAGCATATAAAGAATAATTTTTCATCAAAAATGAGTTTCAATTTTATCGAGCAAAAAGAACAGTTGGGTACAGGACACGCTGTGAGAACGTACTTTGAAGGTTCAGAAGATGCAGACTCATACGAGTATACGTTAGTTACTTGTGCAGACACTCCACTTTTAACAAAAGATATTTTTGAAAAACTTCTAGTTGAAATTCAAAAGGGATATGATGGGGTTTGTGCAACCTTTAAAACAGAAAATCCTTTTGGTTATGGAAGAATTAAAAGATACAACAAAGGTTTTGAGATCGTAGAACAAAAAGATGGAAACCCTGACGACTTAAAAATTAACGAAGTAAATTCTGGCGTTTATATTTTCAAGACAGCTTACTTAAAAGAGCACGTATACGGACTTTCAAGTGATAATAAAGCTGGTGAGTTCTATTTAACAGATACTTTTAAACGTGAAGCAAATGTTGTACCAGTACTTTTTGACGATAAAAGAAAGTTTCTCGGCGTTAATGATTTATTACAATTATCTGAAGCGGAAAGAGGTTTAATTATTGAGAGTACACGCTACTTACTAACTGAAGTAGGGGTTCGTGTTCTAGATCCATCCCATACATATATTTATTCAAAAAATATTGGACGAAATAGCGTAATTCATCCAAATGTTACAATTGATGAGAACTGTGTAATTGGATCTGGTGTAACTATTGAGCCAGGTTGTTTTTTAGAAAATGCTGTCATCGAAGATGGGGCTCACATTAAGGCCAATACTTATATTACAGATTCAATAGTTCGAAAAAAAGCAAAGGTTGGCCCAATGGCACACCTTCGCCCTGGAAGTGATATTGGGGAAGGTTCAAAACTTGGGAACTTTGTTGAGATTAAAAAATCGATCATCGGTAAGAATACTTCAATTTCTCACTTAAGTTATGTTGGAGACGCTGAAATTGGAGACCAGGTAAATCTTGGCTGTGGCTTTATTACTTGTAATTATGATGGTGCAAATAAGCATAAGACGATAATTGGAGACGGATCATTCATTGGTTCGGATACACAGATGATTGCTCCAATTGAGATTGGTAAAGAATGCTACGTGGCGTCAGGGTCGACAATTAACAAGTCGATGGTCGATGGATCATTTGCAATTGCTAGAGGGCGTCAAGAAACTAAGGAAGGAATGGCCCGCAAATTCATCAAAAAGAAGAGCTAGACTAGCTTTTCTTGGCAAAATCGTCCTCTAAATGCTATCTTTCCCTGATTAAATTATTAATTTTTTAAGGGAAAGATTATGTGCGGAATCGTAGGCCACCTTGGTCCTCAAAACTCAGTTGACGTCGTACTTGAAGGTCTAAAAAGACTTGAATATCGTGGTTATGACTCGGCAGGTGTTTCATTTATTTCATCAAATAACGAACTAAAAATTTATAAGAAAAGTGGAAAAATCCAAAACCTCATCGATGAGCTTGAAGATAAAGAGATTCACGCAAGATCATGCATCGGTCATACTCGTTGGGCGACTCATGGTGGTGTAACTGATACAAATGCTCACCCGCATGTGAATGAAGAGATGGGAATCGCTCTTGTTCACAACGGTATCATTGAAAATGCTAGTGAGATTAAAGAGTATTTATTAGGCCACGGAATTGAAATGAAGTCTGAAACTGATTCAGAGTCATTCCTTGGTCTTTTAATGTATAATACCAATAAAGGTCTTTCTCACAAAGATGCTGTTATCGCATCATTTTCAAAAATTAAAGGATTCTCAGCATTCGTAGTTCTTTTTAAAGATACAGCAGAAATTTTTGCAATCAAAAAAGGTGCACCACTTGTATGTGGAATGCATGAAGTAAACTCAGAAGTACTAGTTTCATCAGATCCATATGCGCTTGCAGGTATTGCTAATAAGCTATACTTTCCTGAAGATGAAGTTCTTTGCCACTTAAGTGTTGGTAACCAAAACTTATTAAACTTCTATGAACTTAATGGGGAAAAGTCGAAAAGATATTTATCAAAGACGCAATCAATGGATCACGATCCTGCTTCTAAAGGTGATTTTGAGCATTTCATGCTGAAAGAAATCTATGAGCAACCTGAACTAATTAGATCTCTTACGCAATTTTATTTTCAAGGAGAAGGAAAAGAAAGTCTTGAGGCCGCGACAAAGCTTCCGAGAAAATCATTTCACATAACTGCTTGTGGAACAGCTTACTACGCAGGTCTTGTTATACGTGACTTCTTTGAAAAAATTAATAGAATCCCTTGTCATCCAGAATTGGCAAGTGAATTTAGATACAGAGATCCACTTCTTAACGAAGATGAACTCGCTGTTTTCATTTCACAATCAGGTGAAACTGCAGACACGTTAGCTGCTCAAGGTTTATGCAAAGAAAATAAGCTTAAAACACTTTCAATCGTAAACGTTGAGGGCTCAACTCTTTACCGTGACTGTGATGTAAACTTACTGATTCGTGCTGGTACAGAAATTGGTGTAGCTTCAACAAAAGCATTTACACAGCAAGTTTTAACTGGACGTACACTATCAGCTGTTATTGCAAATGGTGGTGTTGATGATAAGTTTAGAAACGAACTTTCTGCAAAGTATACTCTTCTTGCCACTCGTATTGATGAGCTACTTGATAATGCAGAAGTGATAAAACAAGTTGCTAGTGATATTTATAAATACAAAGGATTCTTCTACACTGGTAGAGGTGTTTATTATCCAATCGCTCTTGAAGGTGCTCTAAAGCTGAAAGAGATTGCTTACGTTCACGCTGAAGGTTATGCGGCTGGAGAGTTAAAACACGGTCCAATCGCTCTTATTGACGAAGAAAAAGTAAACGTTGCTCTTGTTGGTCCAGAATTATTTGAAAAAACGGTTTCAAATATTCAAGAGATCAAGGCAAGAAAAGGTGTTATCGTTTCAATTGGTCCGAAGGGAAATAAAGAATTAGAAGAACTATCTGATCACTTTATTCCTTTAAACTTTGATGGTCTTGAGGAATTAAGTCCTCTATACATTAACGTTGTAAACCAACTACTTGCTTACTATATCGCTAAGAATTTAGGTACAGATATTGATAAGCCAAGAAACTTAGCAAAATCGGTTACTGTAGAATAAAGAATGAATTTGAATCACTTAAATATACAACAAAGAGAAGCTGTCCAAAATATTAACGGACCAATGATGATTCTTGCTGGAGCTGGCTCTGGCAAGACTCGTACCCTTGTTTCAAGAATTTCATATCTTCTTGAAGAAAAGAATATAAGTCCATTTCAGCTTCTTGCACTTACTTTCTCTAATAAGGCCGCAAAAGAAATGCGCGATCGTATTGGAAGAGAAGTTAGTTGTGATGTTGGTGCTCTTCAAATTACAACATTTCACGCATTTTGCGCGAAGGTTCTGAGGACTGAAGCTCAGTACTTAGGTCTTAGTAAAAGTTTTACAATTTATGATGGCTCTGAATCTAAAGCAGTTGTTAAAACAATTCTTTCGCGTCGAGGAATTTCACAAAAAGACGTTTCTCCTTTTGAAGTTCTTTACTTCATTGAAGATCTAAAAAATCATGGTCATTATCCAGACAGAAAAATTGAAGACAAAGATTATACTGTTGATAAGAGTGATATCTTTTTTGATATGTACCTTGATTATGAGCGTGAATTACATAAAGCAAACGCACTCGACTTCGGTGGTTTAATAACTGCAGTAATTCAGTTATTTGAAAAATTTCCGGATGTATTAACTCGCTACCAAGAGCGTTTTCACTATCTCTTAGTGGACGAGTATCAGGATACGAACCGTGCACAGTTTGATTTAGTAACTAAGTTAGCTGATAAGAAAAGAAATATCTGTGTGGTTGGAGATGAGGATCAGTCGATCTACTCTTGGCGAGGGGCAGATATTAGAAATATCTTGGATTTTGAAGAAGTATATCAAGACGCAAAAATTTTAAAGTTAGAGCAAAATTACCGTTCATCAAAAAATATCATCGAAGCCGCAGGGGCAGTTATTGCACGAAATACCCAAAGAAAGGGTAAGGATATGTGGACTGATAATCCAGAGGGTGAGTCTATTGAAATCGTTGAGTGCCACTCTGATAAAGAAGAAGCAGAATTTGTTGCTACTCAAATTAGAGAACTCTCTAAAGAGAAACATCCTTACGACGAGATGGCAGTTTTCTATCGTACAAATTCTCAGTCTCGTTTGATTGAAGATGCACTTAGAAAATCAAATATTCCTTACCGCGTTGTTGGTGGGATAAAGTTCTATGAGAGAAAAGAAATCAAAGACCTTTTAGCTTACGTCAGAATTGTTGTTAACGACAAGGATTCACTGGCCATTAGTCGAATTATCAATGTTCCTGCGCGTGGTATAGGAGCCACTTCACTTCGAAAGATTGAAGATGAAGCAGTTAAAACTGAAGCTACTATGTGGGAAGTACTTCAGAATATTGTGGATAACCCTGAAGAATATAAACACATCAGATTAACATCGAGGGTGAAGTCGTCGCTTTCACACTTTGTTCAATTTATTAATGACTCTAAACTTGCCATTAGTAGAGGAGATAGCCCTTCTGATGTTTATGAAAAACTACTCCATGAGTCTGGTTATTATGAAATGCTTCGTGCCAGTAAAGATTATGAATCGATGGCAAGGATTGAAAACCTTGAGGAATTAGGTAATGCTATTGCTCAATTTGAAGAAGCAAATCCAAAGGCAGGCCTACTTGAGTTTATGGAGACGATCACACTTGATACAAGTGAGAAGAGTGAGGGGGAAGAAGACTCTGGAGAGGTTTCTTTAATGACTATTCACGGGGCTAAGGGGCTTGAGTTCTTCTACGTTTTTGTAACAGGAACAGAAGAAAATGTTTTCCCAAGCTATCGAAGTCTCGAAGATGGTGAAGATGCAATCGAAGAAGAAAGAAGGTTATTCTACGTGGCAATGACAAGGGCCATGAAAATGCTATATATCACTTTCGCTCAAGGAAGAATGTTATTTGGTCAGTTAAAATTTAATGGACCAAGTCGTTTTATCTCAGAGATTCCAAATAAATACTATCGTTGGAAAAAGATCGGCGGTGGATATCAAGATCGATCATCAAATTACGATAGTGACAGTAAAGATTGGGATGATTACTCTGATCCAGTATATGAAGAACCGGTTTATCGTGTGGAAAGCTCTCCTAAGAAGTCTGAATCTAAGTACCAGAAGGGACTTCGAATTGTGCATGGACTTTATGGTGAAGGAAAGATTTTAGATTGTGAGGGACCTAAAGGTGATGAACGAGTAACGATCCAGTTTAAAGATGGAGCAAAGAAGAAATTTATGGCTAAATTCGCTCCATTAACTATTCTCTAGAGGGTACTGGTTACTGGATGCCCTCTGGTAAAAAATTCACAATTCAATAATAATATACAATAATTACACTTATAATGAGGGACCATATTGGTCTAATATTTAGGAGTCCGTGTGAAAACTAAATCACCGCTAAAGATAATATTTATCGCATTCATATCATTTACAATAATTTTATCTGGTGCAATTTTCTATGCTTCAAAAAAACTCAAACCAGAAGAGCTTAAGCATATTATGGTTGGTCAACTTGAGAGCGCTTTTCCAAACTCTATCGTTAAGACTAGCTCCGTAGACTTCTCATTAGGATTAACATCGGTTCTCAATATTCACGGTGTTGATATTACTTTGAAAAAGCCACGTGCCTTTCCTCTTTTACAGCTTGATAACCTTCGCCTTGAAATTCCATTTTGGGCAATCCTATTCGGGGGAGGGAAGATCGAACTTGTCGCAAATAGTCCAAAGGTAAACTACATCGAATTTGATAAAACTTCGAACTGGGTTTATGCCATGACAGCAAAAAATGCTAAGGTAACAACTAAGAAAGTAGAAAATACTAAGAAAGATGATAACGGATCAGTAGAAGAAGAGAGTTCTGAACTTGTAATTCCTGGTTTTATTGCTGCATCTGAATTGAATATTAAGGTTCAAAACTTAGAGCTTGATTATAAGCTTGCTGACAAATCTTCTGGACAAATAAACGTTGAGAAGCTTTTACTAAAAGATGTTGGAGTAAAGTCAACGACAGCTTTTGAATTAAAATCAGCACTTGATCTTTTAAAAGGTACTCCAAACCATACAAAGCTTGATCTCTTAATTATAGGTGAGTCTCATCTTTTTAACTATATTAAAAACAAAGAGTTGGAAGTTAAATCCCAGGTGATTTTATCAAATATCGAGAATTCATTAGTACTTAGACCTATTAAAAAAATTTCGTTGAATTCATCAATGCACCTTAAAAAAGATAAATCTATTCTCGTAGATTTTGTTACTTCTCTAGAAGAGAAGCAGATTCTAAAAGGGAAGTTTGAAAGTAATAAAGGAGCTTCAAGAGTTAAAGATTTAGAACTCAATCTTGTGATTAGAGATATTCTTGATCTCGTTATTGCTGCTGATAAATTACCACTACTTTTAAATGGTGGAGAGCAGTTTGAAATGAAAGGTGAAGTCGAGCTTGGCGAGAATCTAATTCCAAATATTGACTTTAACACAATTAAAACAATTAAAGTTAAGAAGGATAATATTGTTGCAGATGTTAGTGTTTCAGGAACACTTAAGAAAAGTGGACTTAGAGCAAATGTTGATGTCGATGTATTCTCTGGAAAAGTTAGTGCGATGACTTCGTTGAGCACAAACTGGAAGTCAGAGAGTTTTGCAAAGCTTGCGCCGATTGATATAAATATTGTTGCAAGGGATATGAAAATCGACCCAACCTCTTTTATGGCAAATGCGAGTGAAGATACGAATGTACATAAAAAGAATGGGACTAAAGCAGAAGTGGCAGAAAAAAATAAGGCGGGGCCACAAAAGATCGTACTTCTTCCTGTTCCAGTAAAGGTTAAAACACAGTTCAGTAATATCTTGATAGGCACAGCAAAACTCACTGGAGTAATAGATGTTGTAGGTGCTCAGAAAGGAATCAACATCTCATCATCAAACTTGAGACTTGATGAAGGGCAAATTGATCTCGGAGCAAATGTTACAATCAGTGGAAAAGATTTAAAAAACAGTTTTGATCTTAAGCTTAATAGACTTAATCTTCACTCATTGGTGGGTATGATTCCAAAAGGGATTTTAGACACGCTCTCTGGGGAAGTTAGTGGTGAAATAAAAGGACATGCTATTGGTGAAAAGTATTTTGCAAATGTCGCAGTGAAATTGAACCAGGGGAAGCTTGAGAAAATTAATATTGGTCAGTATGTAGATGGTTTTATTGAAAAACTTGGGCCACTTAAAGACAAAATAGATGCTGACAGTTTGAAGGTTAATGGAGAGTTTTCAACGTTATCTTTTAAAGGAACATTTGATAATTCACGCCACCAAGTTACAAGCTCTGAATTTATCGATAAAGGTCATAAGATCAATTTTCAGTCGAGTGGTAATATTTATCTCACTGGTAATAAGAAAAGCTCGCTTGATGTGAAACTAAAAGTTACAGATGCCAAACTTGCAAAACAAATGAAGTCTGCAATAGGAACGGACACATTTCCAATGACTTTAAGTGGGACAGGTTACGCCTTAAGTCCAGATTATACAAAGACGCTCAAGTCTGTTGGAAAATCTGCTATTAAAGAACAGGGAACACAGCAACTAAAAAAATTACTTAAGGGACAAGATCCAAAAAAACTATTGAAAGGATTGTTTAAATAATGAAGTATGAAAAAAAAGCACCACTTATATGGAATGGTAGAAGTTTAGAGTTACTCGATCAAAGATTATTACCACATCAGCAAGTTGTCGTGAATGTTACGACTGTTAAAGAATGTTATGATGCGATTAGAGATATGGTTGTTAGAGGTGCTCCTCTTATTGGATTCACTGGAATCTGGGGTGCTGTTTTAAGTTGTATTAATAATGGAAATTTTGAAGAAGATATTGCTTACTTAAAAGAAGCAAGGCCAACTGCGATTAATCTTGTTTATGAATTAGATCGTTGTTTAGGAATCTTCAGGACAAATGGACCAGAGGGACTAAAAGAGAAGATTATCGACTTTGCAAATGAGCAAATGGCTAAGCTTGGTAGAGATAATCAGAAAATGGCTGATCTGGCATTAGAATTCATGGATAAGAATTATCACAGTGAAAATTATACATTTCTGACTATCTGTAATACGGGATATCTTGCATGTGGGCCAATGGGAACAGCTCTTGGTGTTATTTCGAATGCAAACTCTAAAAACCGCTTAGCAAAAGCTTATGCAACTGAGACGAGACCTTATTTGCAAGGATCACGTTTGACGGCATACGAAATGATGACGGAAGAGATTCCTTTTGAAATCATCGTTGAAGGTGCCTTTTCTTATCTTTTAAAGACGAGAAAGATTGATGCTATTTTTGCTGGGGCTGATCGTATCGCTAGAAATGGTGATACAGCAAACAAGATTGGGACTTCAACACTTGCAATTGTAGCAAAAGAGTATGGTGTTCCATTTTTTATAGTAGCCCCAACTAGTTCTTTTGATTTACAAATTGCTCATGGAGATCAAATCCCAATTGAATTAAGAGATGAAAAAGAAATTACTCATATTTCAGGACAGGCTATTGCACCAATAGGGGCAAGGGCGTTAAACCCTAGTTTTGATGTGACTTCTTCAAAGCACATCACAGGAATTTTCTGTGAAAATGGAGTAATTACTGACTTTGACCCAGAAAATGTGAGAAGGATTGTTCAGGGTGAGTAATTACAAAGCATCTATTGATATTGGTTCAAATAGTACATTACTTCTTATTATGGATGTTAGCGAAAAGAAGATCCTTGCAGAAGAGTCTAGGATTACTGGACTTGGGAAAAATCTTGATAAGACGGGATGTTTTGAAGAAAGTTCAATGGAAGCTACTTATGATGCACTAAGCGTCTATTGTGATATTGCAGAAAGTTTTAATATCAATCCAGAAGATATAATAGTGACGGCAACTGAAGCATCTCGTGTTGCAAAGAATGCGCAAGAGTTTTTTAAAAGAATAAGAGATGGTTTAAGAATTAGAATCCAAACAATTACTGGAGAAGGTGAGGCTTACTATACTGCCTATGGAATCTGTGCCATGGCGAAATCTCTAGGACAAGAAGTTGTTATTCTTGATGTTGGCGGGGCTTCTTCTGAATTTATTAAAATTCAAACAAATCCTTTTAAAATTTTAGAAACAATTTCTCTTCCAATCGGTTCGGTTCGAACTACTGACTGGTTGGAGAATGGGCTTTTTCATTCTGAGCTCGATAAGATTTATGCAAAATTTGATTTGAAAAACTATATGAATACACCAATTCTTGGAGTAGCAGGAACATTAACCTCTCTAGCTCTTATGATAGAAAATGCTAATGAGTATGATGCGGATTTAATTAACAATTTAAGTGTAAATGTTCAAAATTTTCAAAGCTTTGTAAGTGAAAAGCTTGTTGATTCAACTAGTGAAGATTTTGAAAAATATAGTTTTTTAGGAAAAAGGGCCACTACTATCAGGGGTGGTGGAATTTGTTGTGCTGAGCTTTTGAAAAAAGTAAATTGCCCTAAAATTATGTTTTCAACTTTTGGATTACGTTACGGAACATTACTTAGTGGAGGAATTGATGGAATATACCTTATATAAAGAAACACGTGTCGAAAGTGGGACTGTCCTCTTTAAAGAAAATTCTCCAGCCAATTGTATCTTTCTTTTTAAGTCTGGACGTGCTGTTGGGACAAAAGAAAGTGATGGCCGTCTAATTAAGGTTGGAAGTTTTACTACTGGAGATTTTGTCGGAGCCGTTGATTCAATTTGGGGAAAAGAATATAAAGAGTCTGTTTTCGCAGAATCTGAATTAATTGTAATACCACTTCCTATTGGTGATATTTCTAGTGTGATAGAAACTTGTCCTGAGTGGATTAGAAAACTGTTGAAAACAATTGTGACTAGGCTAGAGCACAGCTTAGAACTTGTCACCGAACATAAGATAAATGACGAAACATCAGAGCCGTTTGACAATGAAACGGAAGCAAAATTTAGAATGTTATTAAAGGAATAGTAATGAAGTATCTTTTTATCGTTTTGTTTTTCATGCTGTCTCTTGCTTCTTGTTTCAAAAACAAAAGTACATGGCATGGTGGTGTTGATAGTAATGATAATGGAGTCAGGGACGATATTGAATCATGGATTCAAACAGACTTTCGCGGCAATCAGAGACTCGAGCTTGCAATGATGAAACTAGCATCGGTTGATCCGGCAGCTTGCGATTATAAGTATCATATCAAATGCCTAGGGCAAGTTAGTGAAGATGCTCTACTGCTTCAGTTAACACTTTTCGAAAGAATTCTAGATACCGAAGAAAGAAGGGAAGCTTTTAATCAAAGAATCAAAAACTGTCCCGCTATTGATGATAGAAATTTAAATTTTAAGTGCGAGTTTTAATTAAAGGGTGATTCTACCGCGATTGTTTAAAGCTGCAATCGTATCACTTACTCTTTTCTTTGCGCGATCAACATCTCTTGTCTCTGTTGCACCAAGTTCTTTCATTAGATAAGAGTAAGCTTCTTCAGCGTAAGCTCTAGGTGCAAGACTTAAAAATGTTTTTTGAAATTCTTTTGGAGCACTCTTAAGGGCAACTCCAAAAATTGGTGCTTTTACGAATTGAATTAGTTGAGTTAGATCAACATCGTCAAGAGCATATACTGTATCAAAGGTAATACTTTCAGCATAAAGTTCTTTTGCAAGAGAAGGATTTCTAAGCTGAATATTTTTTAACAGAGTAGAGCGCTCATCTGCATTCATGAATTTTAACATTTCGATGATTTGTGCTTTTCCATTGATAAAAATTCCGTTCTGGCTATTCGCTTCCATTGCTTAGGTCCTTTGAGACTATACGTCCCATTTCATTTTTTCTTTCATATATTTTTCACGTGCGCTCTCAAGAGTACGCTTGTGTGAAGAAACAATATTACTTATCTCGCTATCTTGAGCTTTCTTTAGCTCATTAACTTGATCTTCGTGAGTTGATTTAAGAGTATCAATAACACTTGAAAGACGCGACTTCTCTTCTTTTAAAAGTTCTGTACTTTTTCTACGAACTTCAGTTAGCTTTTGATCGGTCTCATTTTTTGTTGAACTAACTTCAATTTCGAAGTCTTTAGTCAATCGTTCCATTTGAGCATTGTGTTCTTTTTGGGCAAGTTCAAACTCACGACGATGCTCAGCCTTCATTTTCTGAAGGTCAAGGAAGTGCCTTTTATTTTCGGCTTCCATATACCTCTGAGCTTTTAGTTGGGTGATTTCTGACATATTGCCCTCTAGTCTTTGACGTGCTCTTAGTTACGTCATAATATATTGTAGCGATTAACTACTGCATCACTCAAGGGGAGGAAAATATGTCCTTAAACAAAGGCTCACGCGTATTTTTAGTGTCTGGGAAAAGAACACCATTTGGAAAATTTGGAGGCTCTTTACAAGATATTACCCCTGTAGATCTAGCAGTTTATGCTACTAAAGCCATGATTAAAGAAACAGGAATAAAACCAGATCAAATTGATCAGGTAATCCTTGGAAATGTTGTTCCATCATCAACAGATGCCCTTTATGGCGGGCGACATTTAGCCCTAAAAGTGGGTTGTCCTCAAGAAGTCCCTGGTATCGTTATTAACAGACTTTGCGGGTCAGGAATTCAAGCAATTTTAGATGCAACAAGATTAATAAAACTTGGTGAGGCCAATCTTGTCCTTGCTGGTGGTACAGAAAATATGTCTATGGTTCCACACCTTACTTATGGTGCGAGATTTGGAACAAAGTATGGATCTTTAAAAAATGTTGATATGTTACTTGATGCTTTAACTGACCAGTATGCAGGAACACCAATGGGAATCACCGCTGAAAATCTTGGAGAAAAGTTTTCTGTTACACGTGATGAAAGTGATGTTTATTCTGTTAATTCACATAAAAAAGCACAAAAGGCATATGCTGATGGATTACTCCAAGGTGAGATCTGTGAGATCCCACTTCGAAAAGGTGTTTGTTCAAAGGATGAGCATTTAAGAGATGATGCTACTGTTGAAGGAATGCAAGGGCTTAGACCTTCGTTTAAAAAGGATGGACTTGTAACTCCTGGATCTGCGTCAGGAATTGTTGACGGTGCAGCAGTTTGTTTTGTCGCGAGTGAAGAATTTGTTAATGCAAATAAGTTAACACCACTTGCTGAAATTCTTGATGGAGAAGTTGTTGGAGTTGATCCAACAATTATGGGTATTGGTCCATCTCCAGCAATCAAAAATATTTTAAAAAGAAATAACCTTTCATTTGCTGAGATCGATTTAGTTGAAATTAATGAAGCCTTCTCTGCTCAAACTTTATCTTGTATGAAAGATATGGAGCTTCCTGAGGAAAAACTGAATGTTTGGGGTGGGGCAGTTGCTCTTGGCCACCCACTTGCTGCTTCAGGGACAAGAATTGCCGTGACTCTTGCTAGACAATTAAATCATTATAATAAGGATATGGGGATTGCATCAGCTTGTATCGGTGGTGGACAAGGGATCGCCCTTTTACTTAAAAGAGTTAAATAATTAATGAGTGATAAAATTACTTTTACAGAAAGGGATTTCTTATATTTTAGACAGTGGTTGTGTCTAGATATTAAAAGTGTCACGTGGCAGGGGAAATACTCTTCAGATTTTGAAAAATTTTGGAGTATCTTCTTCAAAGATAGTTCATCTCTAACTGAGATGTCGAAGAGATTTACTTATGCCATTGAACGTTCAAAGGTTGGTCCAATTAGTTCATGGTTTACATGGCTAAGAGATAAATTTATTTGTTACGTTTTTATTGAAAAAAGAATCAGTCTTTCTCTTCTTTCTGAAGAACTAGATATTCCATTCCAAGTGATCGCCAGAATTTTAAGAAACTTTTTAGCAGAAGTTTTTCCGCATCATGATGAATATTTAAATGAAGTATTTCTAGTTACAAATAAAGTTTCAAAGAATATTGATATAAATATCGAACGAATCGTTAAAGAGATTGGTGAAGAATTAAATTTTTCTGGAAGCCACGAT
The DNA here is from genome assembly GCF_000447795.1 of Bacteriovorax sp. Seq25_V. Taxonomy (NCBI): domain Bacteria; kingdom Pseudomonadati; phylum Bdellovibrionota; class Bacteriovoracia; order Bacteriovoracales; family Bacteriovoracaceae; genus Bacteriovorax; species Bacteriovorax sp. Seq25_V. The sequence goes on from NZ_AUNI01000021.1 coordinate 388,227, forward strand.
GAAGAAGTTATGACTTCAATGGAGGTAACTCTATATGAAGACTGGGCAATCTTTTTAAAGAAGATGGAAAAAGATTTTGGAGTTAAGTCTCTAAACTTATCTCAGGTTAATACATCTGAGCAAATTAGAAGTTACTTACAAACTTTCTCTAACGTTCTTGCTATTGTTGGAGTGACAATATTCCTTGTGTGGTTAGTTGAGTTCGCCAATAGAAACTACGAAAAATATCTATCTGATAAAATTAGTATCTATGAGCCACAGTTTCGTTGGGAAGATAAAGGTCTAAAGTTTACAGAAGATCAGCTTGGAGCTAATGAGCTTGCTAACTTTGAGCTTGATGTTGGAGACATTGAAAATGTTGATGACTCGGAAAGCTTACTCGGTGAGGCTTTAGAAGATCAAGAGCGTGTAGGTGTAGAAACCGATGTTGTTTTAACTTCACTTGAATCATTACCAAAAGATTTTGATGTAGCCGATACAGAACAATCCTTATACGAAGAGGAGAGAACTTCTGGTTATCGTGACTCCCGCTATGGTAACACGAAAGTTTATAGAGTCATGATGAGATCAAGTGATACTGAAAGAGCCAATACAGTCTTAAAAGACTTACTTAAAAGATACGATGTTTCACAAGTTGATAACGTTGCCCCTGGACTCTCTGTTCCGGGTGGATATTATTATAATCTTTATGTGCCAAGAACTTACTTAAAAGAATTTATGGCGCAAGTTGGTGAAGTTGATACGGCGATCATTTATGAGTCACGTACAAGGACTCGTAGAAACCCACCAGGAAAAAACAAAGTTTTTATTTGGGTGAAAAGTATTTAATTACATTTGGCCGTCTGGAATTTCAAAAAGCCCTTTAACTTTTCTAAGTAGAATATGGGCTTTACCAAGGTACCACCACTGTCGCACGAATCCGATAAGTAGTGCAGCTGCAAAACCATAGACGACACCTGAGTGCGTTGTTTTCTCAACCATGTTTGTATCGTGTGCGCCACCAAGAAGGAACGCAATCATTCCTAGGATAAGCATTAAGATCGTCCATGGAATTGTTTGCCTTTTGGCAAGATCTGCTTCGTGAACAAACCTTTTAACTTTTTCTTTATAAGGAGTAAGATCAGCAGGTGGATTATCGAAAAGCTCGTTAAGATTTGTTTCAGTGCTAACAATCAGGTGGATGTTATTTACTAATCTTGAAACACCTATAAAGTAGAACATGACAAAAGCTTGTGCAAAAATAGTGTAGATGAAAGTTGGAATAGCTAATTGAATATGACTTAGTGGGAAGTCAATAAATCTTAATGCTACAAGAACTGTTAAAGTAACGCTAAGAAGCATAATAAGAATTAAAGATCGTAGTAAGTATGCCATAAAAAACTCTTTGGTTTTGACTTAAATCAATTGTCAGATTTTTGCGGATTTGCTAAATGTTGGCTCATACTAGAATAAATTAATACAAAAAGGCAACGATTGCTTATGAATGATTCAAAAAATACTCAATCAAAAATTGATAAAAAATTACTTGAGAATCCTTTTGTTGGGTCCCTTGTCGTTCCGATAGCAATTGTACTTGTTGGTGCTTTAATTGTTTTTGGTGTAACAAAAATGATTTCAAGTGAACACTCATATAAAGACCTTGTTACAGAAATGAAGTCGAAAACATTCGGTAACAAGTGGGTTGCGGCTCTCGAACTCTCAAAACTTATTTCAGCTAAAAAAATTCCTGCCGAAGATATTCCATGGCTAGTACAGAGCATGGATGAGATTTACTCATCATCAATTGATCCTCGCACAAGAAACTTCATCGTTGTTGCTGCAGGCGCTTTGAACGATGATGGAGCGTTGAGAATTTTTCAAAAAGGTCTAAAAGATGTTGATCATGATGTGAGATTTCATACAGTAGTTGCTCTTGCGAATGCTCCAAAAGGATTAGTGTTCGACTGGAAGCCAGTAATTGAATTTTTAGACTCTGAAGACCACGGAATGGTTCAAACAGCGATCTTTGCTTTAAGTACTCATCAGGTAAGTGGAATAGAAAAAAAAATAGAGAATTTACTTAATACTGATTTAGGCGCGGGGGTAAGATACACCGCAGCAACAGCATTAATTGCATATAAAAATGAAAAATGTTTACCAATTATTGAGGAAATTCTTTCTTTAAATGAAACTTCTTTAGATGGGAAAATGACTGTTGATCAGATCCGCGGATTGAAGTTTAACGTCTTCGAGGCGATCCAGAGGGCTCCTTGGAGTGCGCTTGCTGCGTCAATAGAGAAACTTGTGCAGAGTGACAAGGATGTAAAAGTAATTGGACGTGGAAAGGAAGTTTTAAAACTGTTGAAAAAGTGATAGTATCCACTCATAATTTTAGGGATTGTAATAATTTATAATAGAAATATTTTGAAGCATTGATTTTGAAATCAAAGTTTTCTAATTGTTTTTAAGCTACTAGAGGTTAAAAAATGTCAGAAGATTCGAAACTGCAACTTAACAGAAGAGAGTTCTTTAGTTTTATTACTGTTGGTTGGGTTGCTTTTACATCTGCTTGTGCAGGTTTATTAAGTTTAGCTTTTCGTTTTACTTATCCAAACGTTAACTTTGAACCAGAGATGGACTTTATCGCAGGTTTTCCAAGTGATTACGAAAACGGTGTAGATGAAAGATGGAAGAATGGTTACGGTGTATGGATGGTAAAGCAAGAAGGAAAACTAGTTGCTCTATCAAACATCTGTACACACCTTGGTTGTGTTCCGAACTGGCTACCAGCAGAATTAAAATTCAAGTGTCCATGTCACGGTTCAGGTTATTACATGAATGGTGTTAACTTCGAAGGGCCAGCTCCAAGACCACTTGAGAGATATAAAATTTCATTGAACCCAGAAGGTAAAATTAAAGTCGATAAGACAAAAGTTTATCGTTATGAAAAAGGTCAATGGGATAGTCCAGATTCTTACTTATCAGTTTAATTAAAAAATAGAGGTTGTTGAAATGGCTAAAAAAGGTGTAGCTGACTACATTAGAGAAACACAGGTCTGGAAATCTATTTTCAGACATGGTCCTCCGACCAATGCAAGAAATAGAGCTGCAGTAGTTGCAGGTAACGTGTTCTTGCACCTTCACCCAATTAAGCTTAAGAAGTCAGGTGTGCAGTTAGGATACACTTGGTGTATGGGTGGATTAACATTTTTTATCTTCTTAGCACTTACTGTTACAGGTCTTCTGTTAATGTTCTATTACAGACCAACAGCTGAGTATGCTTACAACGATATTATTGCACTAAAAGAGCACGTGCCTTTAGGGATCATGAGAGAGATTCATAGATGGGGAGCTCACGCGATGGTTATTACTGTTTGGTTGCACATGTTCCGTGTATTCATGACAGGTTCTTATAAACCACCAAGAGAGTTTAACTGGGGTGTTGGTGTTATTCTTTTAGTACTAACTCTTCTTCTATCATTTACAGGTTACCTACTTCCGTGGGATCAGCTTGCGATTTGGGCGATTGCCGTAGGTTCTAACATGGCGAAAGCAACACCATTTTTAGGTCACGGTGGTCCAGGGGCTGCATTAGCTCAGATTGGTGATTTCGTAATGGTTTCTGATAAAAACGACGTACGTTTCCAGTTATTAGCTGGGCGTTTTGTTGGTGAGCCAGCTCTTCTACGTTTCTATATTCTTCACTGTGTATTCATTCCACTAGTTGTAGGTGTTCTGATTGCTGTACACTTTTGGAGAGTTAGAAAAGATGGTGGTATCTCAGCTCCACTGTAGGTTTGAAAAGGATTTTGAAATAACCAATTTGGTTTTAGAAGGATAGAGGGATGAAAGAACTTATTAACTATATGGCCGACCCAATTAGATCGTTTCCGATTGCGTCGATTCTGTTCTTCCTAATGATTAAATATTACAGAATCATTGGGACAAAGAAATTTGCTATAGCTTCTCTGGTTGCAAGTATACCAGTTGTGTTTTGGTTTTGTTTAGACAGTAACTTTAGAGCTATTATTTTATGGCCAGATAATATTCCTATTAACATTATTATCATCCTGATTGCTTGGCTTACTTGGTACACTCTTTATAGATGTGCCTTGAATGACGAGAGAATTGAACGTGGTGATATGCCAATAGAGGCGACTCCTGAAAATAGAGAGAAAGTATGGACTTGGCCAAACCTTGTTTATACTGAACTTATGGTAATCGTTGGTACAACAATTTTCTTAGTTGTATGGGCAATTATCTTTAAGGCTCCATTAGAGGAACCAGCAAACCCAACTTGGGCACCGAACCCGGCGAAAGCTCCATGGTACTTCCTTGGTCTACAAGAAATGCTTGTATACTTTGACCCTTGGATGGCGGGGGTTGTTCTTCCTGGGATTATCGTTGTGGGAATGATTGCAATTCCATACATTGACACAAACCCAAAAGGAAATGGTTACTATACATTTGCTGAAAGACCGATGGCCGTAACATTCTTCCTTTATGGTTGGTTAGTATTATGGGTTTACTTAATTATTGTTGGAACATTCTTGAGAGGGCCAAACTGGACATTCTATGGACCGTTTGAATATTGGGACTTCCACAAAGTTGTTTCTGAATACAACGTCAACCTGTCTGAGTTTCTTTGGATTAAGTGGCTTAATATGCCAATGCCATCAAACTTAGTGGTTAGAGAAATTCTTGGAATCATTTTATCACTTGTTTATATCGGTGTTCTTCCAGTTGTAATTGCTGCAACAAAATGGGGGAAAAAGATCATCGAAAATACTGGTGCGATTAGATATTATATCTTTATCTTTCTAGTGCTTATGATGACATCACTACCGATCAAAATGGTATTAAGATGGCTATTTAGTTTGAAATATATTGTCGCTCTTCCAGAGTGGGAACTTAACCTGTAAGAGTATAAAAAGGGATTAGCAATGTCGAAAAAACATGAGCCTGGTATGGCCTATGACATGAAAAAACTTCACAAGGTATTTGCCTTCTTCTCACTGGCATTTTTAATGGCAGTTGTGTGGGTTTTCCTTGATGACTATATTAGACCTTGGAAGGCAATCCAAGTTGAAGCGATGAAAATCGAGAAGCAAAAAATTGCTGAAAAGATTGCTGCTGAAGAAAAAGTGATTAGTAAAGAAAAGCTCGCTCTTCTTGAAACTCAATTGACTGAAGCTGAAGCTAAAGTTGCAGCAAGAAATTCTGATATAGTAGCTCTTCAAGAAGAACTAAAACTTCTAAAGAGAGATATCAAAGAAGAAACTATTGTTAATGGACGTTTGAACTCAGACGTTGCTGCGTTAACTTTTTCTTGGGAAAATGCTCATGCTCATCATAAGCCAAATGCAGATGTATTATTTGCAAAACTAAGAAAGAATAAGCAGCTTTTTGCAGAATCTAAAGAGAGAATGAAAGAACTGCAAAATAATGAGAAAAAGACGAATAAGAAAATTGCTGAAATCGAAAGTGAAGTAGTTGAAGTGAAAAAAGAAATTTCTTCAATTACAATGAAGAGAGATCTTCTAAATAAGTCATTAGAGACGAAGAATATTACACCACTTTTTGCTGTCAGAAACGCGCCTTTCGTAGATTTCTTAGATCCAACAATTAAGATTAAGCAAATCGTTCTTGAAAATATTACGGATGATCGTTACTTTCAACACGTTCCAAAAGTTGATCGTTGTATTACATGTCACACTTTTATCGACAAAGAAGGGTATGAGGATCAACCAAACCCACACAAAACACACCCGAATTTAGACCTTATGGTTGGAGCTAACGGTACTCACCCAATGAAGCAATTTGGTTGTACAACTTGTCACGGTGGTGAAGGTCACAGAGTTACAGATTTTAACTCAGCAGCTCACATTCCAGCTAACAAAGAACAAGAAGCTGAATGGGTTAAGAAATATCACTGGCATGAACCGCACAAAGTTCCAATTGTTCAGTACTCAAAAGGGTCAGTTGAAGCAGGTTGTGTTAAATGTCACCAAGATGTTCAGTATATTCCAGGTGCAACTGTACTTAACGAAGGTCGTAAAGAAATCGAGAAGTTTGGTTGTTATGGATGTCACAAAATTGAAGGTTGGGAACACAAAAGAAAACCAGGACCAAGTTTAGAGAAGATCGCTTCTAAAGTAGATAAAGAATTCTTTAAGTCATGGGTATGGGATCCAAAAGCATTTAATAAGCATGCAAAAATGCCACGTTTCTTTATGCAGGATAACAACTCTAGCCCAGAGTTTATTAAGAAAAATATCGCAGAAGTAAATGCGATGACTGACTTTATCTTTGCTCAGTCTGAAAGCTATAAGCCGTTCATGAGATATACTGGCGGAAATAAAGCTAACGGTAAAAAGATCATTGGTGAAGTAGGATGTTTATCTTGTCACGGAGCTCAGGAATTTGCTCTTGAGTCTAAGAAGATTGACGCTCACAAAGGTCCATATCTTTCAGGTTTAGCATCTAAGATAAAGAGCGCTGACTGGTTAGTGTCTTGGTTAAAGAAACCATCTCACTACCAAGAAAACACAATCATGCCTTCTTTCAGGCTAACTGATAAAGAAGTAAATGATGTTGCTGCTTACTTACTATCGCAGAGAAATGAAAGTTTTGATAAGCTAAAATTTGAACCAATGGATAAGACAGCAAGAGATGAAATTCTTGTAACGTACTTCTCTGCATTTGATACAGTTGAAGTAGCAAAGAAGAAGCTTGCAAGTATGACGGATCATGAAAGAACAATGGAGCTTGGTAAGAGATCTGTTGGTAAGTATGGTTGTTACTCTTGTCACGATCTTAAAGGATTTGAAGGAAGAGCACCAATCGGTCCGGAGCTAACAAAAATTGGATCTAAACCATTAACTCAATTTGGTTTTGGTCATGAGTACGATGTTCCGCACACGAGAGATGGATGGATTAAAGCTCACTTACTAAACCCAAGAAGATGGGATAGAGGTGTTGATAAACCATTTGCAGATATTACAAGAATGCCTAACTTTAATATGACGGAAGAGGAAGCTCATAAAATTACCGTAGCCCTTATTGGTCAAGTTTCAGAGAAAGTACCTTTAACAGGTGTTAAGAGACTTAATGCAAATGAGGAAATTGTTAAAGAAGGGATGAAAGTTGCAATTAAGTTTAACTGTATTGGTTGTCACCAAATTGATGGAATGCACGGAGATATCTTAAAGATCTACGAAGATGATATCAATGAAGGACCTCCAAGACTTGTTAATCAAGGACATCGTGTTCAATCTGACTGGTTCCACTATTTCTTAGGAAATGTGTACAAGATCAGACCGTGGTTAAAGATCAGAATGCCTTCATTTGAAATGACAAATGAAGAAAGAAATAAGTTAGTAGCTCTTTTCCAGGCCAAGGCTGGACAAGGAACTTTCGAAGAAATGCACACTCAAGTTACTTGGGAACCAGGTGAGAAAGAGGGAGCGAAGAAACTATTTAAGCAATTAGACTGTGTTTCTTGTCACTCTGCTGAGTACACAAAAGATGAGCCAGTAGCACCAAACCTAAAATACGCGAAGAGAAGATTACGTGCTTCTTGGATTGAAGAGTGGTTAGCTGGGCCAGATAAAATTTTACCTGGAACTACAATGCCATCTTTCTGGATTGATGGAGAAGCGGCTGATCCAGATATCTTAGGTGGAGACGCGAAGAGACAGATTAAAGCTTTAACAAAACTACTTCTGGAAGAGGGACATGATTTCTACTCACCAGATGATAAAAATGCGAATAAAAAGTAAGGAGTATGGAAATGGCTCATAAAGAATTGGTACACGACGGTCCAATAAAATATCCAAATGATCCACAATTTGGAACAGCTAGCCCAAGTAAAATTGGTATGTGGCTGTTCCTTGGGACAGATGCTATGTCTTTCTCGGGATTACTTATAGCTTATGCAGTTCTTAGAGCTACAAAGCCTTGGCCAGTTCCAGAGCAAGCTCTTGGTGGTGTTTTCCTTTCAGGGATTATGACATTCATCCTTATTTGTTCTTCAGTATCAATGGTTCTTTGTATTGATGCTTGTAAGCAAAGAGATAAGAAGGGGATCAGAAACTGGTTACTTGCTACTATTGTTGGTGGAGCTATCTTTCTTGGAATTCAAGCATATGAGTACACTCATTTAATGCATGAAATGGGAATGACATTTAGTACTTATGAGCATGGAAATAACTTATTTTCATCTACATTCTTTGCAATTACCGGTTTTCATGGTCTACACGTTTTAACTGGTGTTATCTATCTAATCTGGATGTACGTTTTAGCTCTTCAGGGAAGATTTGATAAAGGTGATTATGGAATGCTAGAGATCGTTGGTCTTTTCTGGCACTTTGTTGACCTTGTATGGATTATCGTTTTTACAGTGATTTATTTGATCTAAAAATAGGCTCCTTCGGGAGCTTTTTTTTTACTATTTTTTAAGGTAAGAAAGCGTATGAAAAACTTATTCTTTATATTACTAGTTGTTTTTGCAAATATTACACAAGCTTGTCCTGGATGTGCTGGCTCTATGAGTAATCCAAAAGATTCAATGTTAGTTTGGATCCTATGCGGGTTTATTGCTCTAATTTATATTCCATTCTACATTCTTTATAGAACGATTATTAAGAATAGGCATTTAAACGAAGCCGTTGTGGTTGTTAATGAAGAAGAATAATAAGAATTATATTAATACTATTATTTACGCTTTAAGTTTTGCTATTGTTGTATTTCTTGTTTGGTATATTTACATAAAACCAGAAGCTACAACTGTCTATGATTGGGTTGCCAATCTGCCTTATGTAAATGCATCTCTAAATTCTCTCGCGGCCATCTTTCTCGTGTTTGGATTTGTTGCAATTAAAAATGGTAACGTAAAATATCATATTCGTTTTATGTCACTTGCGACTGTGAGTTCAACATTGTTTCTCGTGAGCTATCTTTTGTATCATCACTTTCATGGGGATACGAAGTTTATAGCAGATGGACTAATAAGACCGATATACTTTTTTATTCTTGTCTCACATATTCTTTTATCTGTCGCACTCGTGCCAATGGCCCTAATGACAATATTTAATGCAATTACAATGAATTTTGTAACCCATAAACGTTGGGCAAAATGGACATTTCCTGTTTGGTTATATGTCTCAGTTACAGGGGTGGTAATTGTATTTATCTTAAAGCTCTTCAATCACGCATAGGAATAAATTAATGAAACAATCTTTATCGAAATTAACTGACTATATAAATTCAGGTTTAGGAAGATTTTGGTTGTTTCTAATACCATTAATTTACTTTATTAGGGTTCATAAAAAGAGAGTGGACTTTCCTTGTTATCATATTGCTGGTGGAAGATATTTTCATGCTGAAAATTTGTATTTTATGACTGATACTTGGCCTTATAAGTACCCTCCTGTCGTAGCATTCTTCTTTCAGCCGCTAGCTATATTTCCCCTTGGTGTCGCGAAAGTTATTTTCTATGTACTTGCTTTTGTTGCGATGGCTGCTACATACAAATTAATTCTTGATCTTCTTTTTGGTGATGAGCCTATCGAAAAGAAATATACAATCATTCCTTTCTTTCTCGTTTTAAGATTCCATTTCTATGATTATGCAAACCTTCAAGTTAATAGCATTATGCTTTTTTTGCTTGTGTACGGTTTCGTTTTACTGAGAAAAAATAAGATTTTTAAAGGTGCCATGCTTTTTGCAATAGGTGGAACTTTTAAGATTATTCCAATTTTTATTTCCTTCTACTATTTACTTAAAGGAGAGTTTAAAAAATTCTTCGCAATTGTAGGAAGTTTCGTTGCTCTTCAACTCATCCCATTGCTTACATATGGCTTTTCAGGATATAAAGAATTACTTAAGAATTATTCGTCACTAATGGGGCAGAGTCATTCTTTTTATAGTACAGATCGAATTCTTCAATCTGCGACTTCATTAATTGCTCGTACGACAGAATATTTAAATATCTTAACAGGAGAGACGGAAAGGCATCTAATACTTGCAGTTCTCCTTCTTGTTGGTGTCGTTCCATTCCTTTTGATGATACTAAAAAAGTTATCTTCCAAAGAGAGTTCTCTGATAGAGCTATCATACTGTTTACTTTTTTATCCTCTAGTAAATCCTGTTGGCTGGAGACATGCCCATGTTTTCATTCTTCCGGCTGTCGTTACACTTTTTTATTATATTTATAAGGAAAAACTTTTTAAGAGATTTGCTTATAAAATTCTAATAGGTCTGTACTTCTTGTTTAATGTCATTAGTTCAAAATTTCTGGTTGGATCTAAGTTTAGCCACATTGGAGATTATCTCTCGTTCAATGTGTTGGGGATCTATGTATTATTCGCAGGATTGTTCCTTATACATGGGAGACTTACAACTGAGAGTAAGGACTAAACGTAATTTCATATAGTTGAGTGTTCTTCTTTTTTCTTGTCTAGTTTCTGTCTAGCGTATTTTTGCCTAAGTTTTGTCATAATTTGTTTATGAAAAAACTAGCAATTATTGGTACTGGTATTTCTGGTATGTCCAGTGCTTACATTCTTAAAGACCACTATGACATCACAATTTTTGAGCAAAATAATTACGTCGGTGGCCATACTAATACTGTCGATGTTGGAAATATTCCTATTGATACAGGTTTCATTGTTTTTAATTATCATACCTATCCAAACCTAGTGAAGCTTTTCTCTGAGCTTAATGTCGAACACGTGGATACTAATATGTCTTTTGCTGTTCATGACTCCGCCTCAGGTCTTGAATATTGTGGGAGTGGTTTAAACGGTCTTTTTGGACAGAGAAAAAATATTTTTGATTACAAATTTTGGCGAATGTTGTTTGAAATAAATCGCTTCAATGAAACATGTCTGGAAGTTTTGCAAAGTCCTATTTTTGATTCCATGACAATTGGCCAGTATCTTGATCTCAATAATTATGGCGAAATGATGAGGGAGAAGTACCTCGTTCCTTGCGCGAGTGCAATCTGGTCAACTTCACCGAACGAGATGTTGCACTTTCCTATTAAAACACTGGTACGATTTTTTAAAAATCACGGTCTGTTAGGTTTGAATTCTCACTTTCAATGGAAAACAGTATTGGGTGGGGCAAAACAATATAGAGATAAGCTAATATCCTCTTTTAAAGATAGGATAAAAATAAATGAAAAGGTTATTGGGTGTAAGCTTGAGAGCTCAAAACATATTATTAGAACAGAAAATAGCTCATATGAATTTGATGAGGTTGTATTTGCTTGTCACTCAAATCAGGCCTTAGAAATTTTAGAAGAACCATCATTTTTAGAAAACGAACTGTTAAGTAAATTCAAGTATGAATATAACTTTGCCCAGCTTCATACTGATGAAGCATTAATGCCGAAGAATAAGAGAAACTGGTCTGCATGGAATTATTATTTAACAGGTGAGAAAGAACAGAAAGCGGTTACTACTTATTACATGAATGAGTTACAGCCCTTACAAACTGAAACGAAGTATTTTGTAACATTAAATGGAAAAGACCTAGTTAACCCGGAAAAAGTTATCAAGGAAATCCATTATGAACATCCATCTTTCAACTTTGAGGCCATAAATAATCAAGAGAGATTACATGATTTAAATAGACAGGGTATTGGTCGCTTTTACTGTGGAGCATATTTCAGATACGGGTTCCATGAAGATGGAATTTGGTCAGCACTAAAAATGTGTGAAAAGATTTTGAATAAGGAAGGAGAACTATGCAAGTAGCCCCACTCTATTCTAGAACTACGCATGTAAGGCGAGGCAATGGAGAGAATAAGTTTAGATACACTTTTCTCAGTTTTCTTATCACTCCCTCAGATAAGAAAAATATGAAACCTTGGTGGCTTTCACTGAACAGATTTGGGTTATTCTCAATCAAGGAAAGAGATTATTTCCAAATCGGTAATCTTAATTCAACTTTAAAAGAAAGACTCGAAACTTTTGTTGGGGCTGAGATTGTAGATTATAAATTCTTATGTGGAGGAAGATTTCTAAACTATATCTTTAATCCAGTTAGTTTCTATTTTATTGAAACAAAAGAAAGAAAGAGGAAATTGATCGTTGAGATTTGGAATACATTTGGAGAGTTTAAACCTCTTGTTATTGATGAAGTCGCTAATAAATTTGAAATTAAATTTACCAAGAATTTTTATATCTCACCATTCTTACCAATGGATACAGAAATCTCAATTGAGGCAACGTATCCAGAGGGAGAAAATGGAAGTATCCGAATAATTAGTCAAAAAAATGGAGAAGAGGTTTATGCGGATTGGAATTTTTCACCTCTTGGGGCAAGGATTATAAGTCTCTTTCCTTATAGTTTTAAAGTTTCGTTCGCGATCCATCTTCAGGCATTAAAATTATTTTTGAAAAAAATCAAATACTATAAAAAGCAGGATGATAGAGAAAAACAACTAGGATTCTATTTATGGAACAAGTAATTAAAGCAAATGAGAGATTTTTGGACAGACTTTATAAGAAGCTAATAATCTCCACACTTTCAAATATTAAGAAGGGAAGATTAATAATTAATTATGGTGGTCATACTTATGAATTTGGAACATCCGGCACTCCGATTGTTGTCAATGTAAGTTCCCCTAAATTTTTTAGAAGACTAGTTCTTTCTGGAGAAGTGGGATTAGGAGAATCTTATATGGAAGGGGAGTGGGAAACGCCTGCACTTGAGAAATTTCTGACCCTTTTAATTGAAAATCAAAGTTATCTCGGCGATAGTTCTGCTGCAAAAGAAGCTGGGCGAGTTGTTGGATTGAATGTCTTAGGTTTTATTAATAAAATTGAACATGCTTTTAATCATAATTCGATTGAGAATAGCAAAAAAAATATTAGCTATCACTATGATTTATCAAATCAGTTTTATCAGTTAATGCTTGATAAGACGATGACTTATTCAAGTGCTCTCTTTAAGGATAAGAGTAGTACTCTTGAAGAAGCACAAATGCTTAAGTACCTCAATATCGCTTCAATGTTAAAAGTTGAAGAAGGGGAGAAAGTTCTCGAAATTGGATCAGGCTGGGGTGGAATGTCTAGGTTCCTATCACAAAACTACGGAGCTCACGTAGAGACTTATACGATATCAAAAAATCAATATAGTTTTGTTCAGGAGCTTATAGAGAGAGAAAATATTGAGAATGTAAAAGTAAACTTTAAAGATTATCGAGAGCCTAAAGGTTTATTTAATAAAATTGTAAGTATTGAGATGATTGAAGCCGTTGGTGAAAAATATTTGGAAACATATTTTTCGGAAGTTGCAAACTCTCTAGAGAAAAATGGGCGTTTTGCTATGCAGGCTATTCTAATGCCAAGTTCTCGTTATGAAAATTATAAGAAATCTTCCGATTGGATTGAAAAGTATATTTTTCCTGGGGGCCATCTTCCTTCAGTTGAACGATTAGTCAGCTGCGCCTCAAAATTTGGTCTTGAACTTGTTGAATTTGAAGAGTTTGGTCTTTCTTACGCCGAGACACTTAGAAGATGGTACAATAACTTTCACGTAAACTTGGAAGAAGTTACTAAGTTAGGATTTGATGAGCGATTCATTAGAATGTGGACTTATTATTTGAAAATTTGTGAAGCGGCTTTTGAAACAAGAAATATATATTTGGCCCAGTTTTGTTTCACTAGGCCAAATAACTAATTATTGAGGATCACCTTTATTTAATCTTGTCTTAGGAAGAAGGATGCTGTGAGGTTTAACAGTAACTTTCTCTCCTACGATCACATCACCCATGATTGATGCTTTCAGTCCAATTGTGGCACCTCTTTTAATCTTTACTGGAGCTAAGACTAAAATTCCTGCTTGAGCGTAGTGACCAAAGATTGTCGCGGAACCACCAATAGTAACGTTGTCTTCTAATTCAATTAAACATGGGTCAGAAATGTTTGAAGTGTTAATGACACAGTTTTTTCCAACCTTCATTCCCATTAGCTTGTAAAAAAGAACATTAAGAGGAGTCGGAGTAATGAAATCTAGTACAGTGTAACGAACCAGTTGTACGAGAGCGTTATGATAGTACCAAGGAATTGTTTGTACAGAGTACCAATTTCCTCTCCATGGCTTTATTTTAATTGGCATTAGCCAGTTTAAAAATGGAACAACTAAGATAAGAGAAATCATATATGTTCCATAGGAGAATGCAAAAATAGTACACATGATTAAAGCTTTAATGAAGATATTGAAGTCCGAAACATAATCATAAGCAGTTGTTAAAATAATATACCCTGGTGTGAGAGAGACACCAAGAGCAACAATATAGGCAATCATCCCGGGAATGATCGCAAACACGAATGCTAGACCTTTGTATGATCGAAGCATTCTTTCAAAGGCTCCCATTAAGCCGGTATATTCAGATCTTGTATCATTTACATCAATGTACTTACTTTCTGACGGTTCAATGTGAGGAAGGTCTTCCATTTGTTTTTCTTTTTTCTTAACCATTAAATTTCCTTATCTATCTTTTTGATTACTGAAATTAAGTAATCGATATCGTTCTGATCTTGGTAAATACAAAAACCTAGCCTTAAGACACTATTTCTACTGTCACAGATAATATTTTCTTTTTTTAGTAATTCTACTACTTTCAGGCATCTTGTTGAATCATTAAAATCAAATGCTAAAAAATGCCCACGGAAATTTAAATTCTGTTTAATTGCTGAGCTTGCGAACTTAGTTCCTGCAATACCTGTGATGAAATAGTCCTCATTTTTAATCACATATTGATGGATGGTTTCGACACTAATCTTTTTATCTTTATACATTTCAAGTGTAGCGATGAAGCGATATATGGCCGTGTAGTCTTGTGTTGCTCCTGCAAAGCGAAGTCCATCATTACTGTATTGAATTTTGGAGTTATCTACAGTGTCGAGGTGAGCGAGGTCAGCAAACCATCCTGTATTGATTGGACGAAGTGTTGAGCATTGTGGAGAAATGAGAAAGCAGCTTCCTTCGCCAGCACTGGCGTACTTATACCCCCCAGCTACAAAATAAGTATGATCTCCCATAAAGCTTAGATCTAGGGGGACGGCCATAAAGGAGTGGTAACCATCAATAAGTTGATAGTCTGCTTTAATGTTTAAGCTAAATTCTGCGAGAGCATCAATGGCGTAACCGCTATTGAAAAAAACGTTTGAATAGAAGGCTAATTGATAATTTTTTTCATGGCTCTTTTTTGAAAATCTTTCTTTAAAGGTTGAGTAAGGATAGGTTGGAACGATATCAACTTCACATAACCCTTCTTCGATAAGTCTATTGATTTGTCGTTCGAAACTATAGAATTCACTATCTGTACTTATAATTTTTAACTTACTATCCCGCCTAATAAGACTTGATAAAAAACGATAAACTAGCTCATGTGTATTAGGTGCATATGTAAAGTTCTTGTTTTTAATATTTAATACGTCACTGATTAGTTGATCTAGTCGCGAAATTTTCTTCTCAAAAAAATACCCCCACTTGTTATCAACATACTTAGCTGTATCATCCCAGTAGGCTAGTTGTGCTTCTCTCGAGCAATCTGGCCAGTAGTGGTGACTATGGCAAGCAAAGTGATACTTGCCTTCGTTTGCTTTTAGAAAATGTGTAAAGAGTGATTTATACAAATTAACCTCTGTAATTATAGTTCATCTGACTTGCAATAGATTCTGGGATTTTTGGAAGTGATGAACGTGGAATTAGAAAGGTTGCTAGATTAAACAGGTCATTAAAGACTCTGTTATTTTCTGCAGCCATTTTTAAATATTGATGACCCGAAGATCCACCGGTTCCAATTTTTGTTCCAAGCATACGATGGGCCATTATTGCGTGACGATATCGCCAAGTCGTAAAGTTTTCGTCAATATCCATTAATGAATTTAGAATTTGAAACGGCATGTGCAATATTGGTTGATCTCTATATAGTAGAATAAATAAAGCGTTTAAAGTTGCTTTTTGTGAAAGCCTTCTATCTCCCTTATCAAGTAGTTTTTTGTATTTCTTTTCATTGAAAAGAGAGTCAAACGTTTCTCTTGTTGCTGATAAGTTTGCAAGTTGAATTTGCAGTGACCTTTCATCTAAAAATGCCTGATTGTCTTTGATCGTTATCTCATCGCCACAAAGCATATCTTCAACTGTTCCTTGATATTCACCCCAGAAATCAAATTCATCTGAAAATGAAAATGGCATTCTTTCTAGCCAGTCTTGGATAAGCTCTAGAAACGATTTTTCTTTTTCAAGATCTAAAAGTCTCGTCTGGTCTTCTTGATTTAATCTTCCAAGAAAATATTCTCTATCAACTTCTTTTCTTTGATTGGTTCTAAGCCCCATTAGAATTTCGATCTCTCTAAATTGTACACTTTGAAAACCCGAGGCCGGCACTAGTAGATCTCTAAATTCTAAGAAATCCATTGGAGTC
Organism: Bacteriovorax sp. Seq25_V; assembly: GCF_000447795.1. Lineage (NCBI taxonomy): Bacteria > Pseudomonadati > Bdellovibrionota > Bacteriovoracia > Bacteriovoracales > Bacteriovoracaceae > Bacteriovorax > Bacteriovorax sp. Seq25_V. The sequence continues at coordinate 404,650 of NZ_AUNI01000021.1, forward strand.
ATGGTCTCCATAATTGAAAGTTGATCGAGAAGGACCCCTTGAATTTTGATGATTCTTTCGAGGCGAGAGTTAATAACTGAAAGTTCACTTTCTGGAATATTTTTTTGTTTAAAAATTTCACATCCACTTTTAAGTTCGTGAAGAATTTGCTTGAACCACAATTCATATACTTGATGCACTATAATGAAAAGAGTCTCATCGTGAGCCTCATTTCCAGCATCTTTAGATTTTGGATGTTGAGTATCTAGTAATTTATTTAATTGAAGATAGTCTCCATAATAAACCGGCTCATGGATTTTTTGCATTTTTATACTCCTAAATTTATATCCTTAATGATAGCTTACATACACGTAATAGCTCAAATCTAAAAAGGTTGGATATAATGATAAATATTAGTTATGAGAAATATAAAAAGTTTTTGCCAGTAGTCATCGCAACTGTCTTTTCATTAATTTTCGTAGGTAGTGTCGTTAGAACAACCGGCTCGGGTATGGGGTGTCCAGATTGGCCAAAATGTTTTGGACAATTTATTCCACCGACTCATATTGATCAGCTTCCTGCAGATTATAAATCTCTGTATAAAGTAGCAGGAAGAGAGATTGCCGATTTCAGTGCATTTAAAACATGGATCGAATACACAAATAGGCTATTTGGAGTGTGGACTGGAATTGCCACTCTTATTCTTGCATTTCTTGGTTTAAAAATTAGAAAAAGTCATAGTCTCATTAATAAATTGTCTATATCGGCGCTTTTGTTAGTAATTTTTAATGGATGGTTAGGTTCAAAAGTTGTCTCAACTCACCTTATGCCGGGAATTATTACTGCTCATATGATCCTAGCGATGCTGCTAGTATTTTGTTTATTGAAAATTAAGTATCTTGTCGTAAATATTGAACCGGTTATTGTTGATAATATCAAAAAATATAAAAATGTAAGTCTTATTCTACTTGTAATGGTTTTTGTACAGATTATTTTAGGGACACAAGTGAGAGAGCAGATCGATCATATTACTAATCATAACCATGATCTTCCTAGGGCTAATTGGGTAGAGAATCTTGATATGGTATTTTACGTTCATAGAAGTTTTTCGATTGCTATCGTACTTGGACTTTTTTACTTCCTAAAGAATATTATCAAGGAAGTGAAGGGGAGCGTAGAACTTAAAAAAATTGCGACGAAATTAGTACTTGTTATGTTTGGAGAAGTTGCTGCAGGAGCAATTCTTGTTTATTTTAAATTCCCTGCACCTATGCAGTCGCTTCACCTAATTTTCTCAATTTTAATGATAGCTTATCTCTTTGAAATTACAATGATTCTGTTCAAGTCTAAATCACGTGAAGTTGCCCTTTAATAGGGGAGAGTGTATAAGCATTTAAATTTGACTAATAAAGACATAAAAAGTGACGAAAACCTTTGCTCTAATAAATATACTACTGACTTTTGCTCTGATGACGCTGGGATCATACACGCAATCAAGTGCGGCTGGCCTAGAGTGTCTTAATTGGCCTATTTGTTATCAAGTTACTGCACAACCATCTATGTCTCTTTTTGGGATAAGTTATGCTTTTTTACATCGAGCAATTGCTGGTCTTGTTATTATTCTCAATACTTACCTATTTTTTAAAGACCGAGAAAATAGAGCTTATCGCTTAGGCCTTTTTCTCCTTATCGTTCAGTCTATTCTTGGTGGCTTAAATGTATTTTATAAATTCCCAACAATTATGAGCGTGGCGCATCTTTATATTAGTATTGCATATATTATTATTTTTGCGCGTTCACTTTTCCACTTTGATTCAAGTCGTAAATTAACGGTTAAAACTGGGCTTATTAAAGATTTAATATCTCTTTCAATTGTCTTTGTTGTCATCCAGTTCTTTCTTGGTGGCATTATCAATCATACTTCCTCTGCTCTTACATGTAGTGACGGAGCGAAAGTTAGCTTCTCTTGTTTTGAAGCAGGTGCATACACATGGTTTCCAATGAAGGTTTCTTCGAAAATCCATATGCTTCATAGATTCAATTCAGTGCTTATATTATTAAGTGTTGTAAGTATTTTTTTAATTTCTGCTTTAAAAAAATTTAGAGAATTATATATGCCTGCAATATTTGGACTTTGGATGATTGGCAATCAAGTTGTTGGTGCCGGAAAAATGTTATCCGATATGGCCATTGGAGATAGTTCTCTATCTCAATCTCTTCACTTGTTGCTCGCAACGTGTTTACTGATAGTTCTTTTCTATCTTAGGGGACTGGTTTGCTACCTTGAAAGAAAAAGTTTTGGTGTTGAGAAAGAAACTTTTTTAAGTGATCTTTTTGAGTTAACAAAACCAAGGCTAGGTCTACTTGTTGTCGCAACAATTTTCTCTGGTGTTTTACTCTCAGGAGAAATCGTAGATTTCTTTTACCTGAGCTGGGCAATTTTTCTTTCGACGTTAATTGTTGCATCTGCGACAACTCTAAACTGCTATATGGAAATTGATGTCGATGCTAAAATGGAGCGAACAAAAAATCGCGCCCTACCTTCGGGCCGATTATCTAAGAATGCCGCTTTAACACAGGGAATACTTCTTATTGCAATTGCATTTCCATTAACTGGTCTTACTGTGAATTGGTCGACTGCAATTCTTGGAATGGTTGCATTCCTAATTTATCTTTTTGCTTACACTCCAATGAAGCAGCATAGTCCATTCGCCTTATATGTTGGGGCGATCCCTGGAGCAATTCCTCCTGTTATGGGAAGAACAATTGTAGTGGGATATATTGACCCGCTAGCTTGGATTTTGTTTGCGGTTCTATTTATTTGGCAATTACCACACTTCATGGCGATTTCGATTTATCACAATGATGATTATTTATCAGGTGGTATTAAGGTCTATTCTCACTTTTGGAATGAGAAATTACTCAAAATTGCAATTTTTCTTTTAACAATAATTTTAGTTTTAATTTCTTTGCTTCCAACTTATTTAGAGTTGATGCCATATGGTTATTGCATAGCGGCTTTTATCCTCGGCTTAGTGTTTATAGTCCTTTCGGCGATTGGCTTCTTTACTAAGACGAAAGAAAATTATGTTTCTTGGGCTAGGCGTTACTTTTGGGGGTCTATTATTTACCTTCCTCTACTCATGGCGGCAATGATTTTCCTTAGCTAAAACGTGGAAAATATATTAAAAAGAAGTTAAAATTTTGTACGTATTTCATTGTTAATATATATTGGATTTCAATAGAAGGAAGGTTCTATGGGATTTTTTAGCCCTCTTTTATCTGCCGCAGTTGTAAATACTGCTGGAAAACACATGAGTCTTTGGGAGAGTATGCAACCACCCGAAGATATCTCAGTTAATGGTCATCTTATTGATTGGCTATTTGGTTACACTACTTACATGAATATTTTCTTTTTCATTTTAGTGTGTGCTGGTCTATTTGGTTTTTCTTACTTTTATCAAGCAAAGAAACATCCAAAAGCTTACTACACTTATGGAAACAGAAAGATTCACGTTATCGTAGCAACGATCATTGGTCTTTCAGTATTCATCGGTATCGACATGAACATTACGAGAATGTCTAACAACGACTTCGTTGGTGTTTTCACAAATTGGCCAAAAGAAGAAGAGAACCCAGTTCAAATTCAAGCTTTGGCACAACAGTGGGCATGGCACTTTCGTTACGCTGGTAAAGACGGTGTCTTCAATACTGAAGATGATGTTGTTCAATTAAATGACCTTCGTCTTCCAATTGATAGAAAAGTCATTATTCAAGTTTTATCTAAAGATGTAATTCATTCACTATATTTTCCAAATGCGAGAAGAAAAGTTGATGCGATTCCTGGAAGACTTACTAGAGTTTGGTGGGAACCAACGAAAGCTGGTAACTGGGATATCGCTTGTGCAGAGATGTGTGGAACTTACCACTACAGAATGAAAGCGCACCTGACGACTTATTCGCAAGAGGACTACGCTGCATGGCTTGAGGAAGCACAAGAAAAAGCTCTTCAAGAAAATGATCCAGAGAATCCAGAATTATTCTGGGGCTGGAAATGGCAGTGGTAATCAAAGATTTAATTTAGGAGAAATAAAATGGCGTTTTTTGAACAGCATATTCACTCAGAGCCTACATCTTTTTTATCAAAGTATGTATTTTCTTTTGACCACAAAGTAATTGGTAAGCAATTTCTTTGGTACGGAATTTTCTTTCTAGGTATCGGGGGTATGATGGCCCTTATGATCCGTTGGACTCTAGCTTTCCCTGGACAAGCTTTTCCTGTGATTGGTCAATTCTTATTCCCAGAAACTGGTGGGATTGTTCCTCCTGATACGTACGCGATGTTATTTACTATGCACGGTACAATCATGATCTTCTACGCAATTACTCCAATTCTTATTGGTGCGTTTGGGAACTTCTTAATTCCTCTGCAGATTGGTGCGAGAGATATGGTTTTCCCACTTCTTAATATGCTTTCATTTTGGTTAGCATTTATATCAGCAGTTATTCTACTTGGTTCGCTATTTACTCCACTTGGAGCAGCGGCAGGTGGTTGGACTTCTTATCCAACACTTTCAACGTTAATTGGTTCACCTGGTGCAGGTCAGACTCTTTGGACTCTTGCTCTGTTTATCCTTGGTGTTTCTTCGACAATGGGTGCAGTAAACTACATCACTACAATTATCGTTCTTAGAGCTCCAGGTATGGGATACTTTGATATGCCACTATCTGTATGGGGTCTAGGATTAACAGCTATCTTAAACGCAATTTTCCTTCCAGTTCTTGGGGCTGGTTTATTACTTTTAATTTTTGATAGAGTTTTTGGAACAACTTTCTTCCTTGCTGGTGCTGCTGCAACTTCAGGAACAGGTGACCCGATTCTTTTCCAACACGTATTTTGGATCTTCGGTCACCCAGAAGTTTACATCCTAATTCTTCCAGCGTGGGGGATTGTATCTGACTTACTTTCTTTCTTCGCTAGAAAACCAGCATTTGGTGCAAAAGCAACTGCTCTTGCAATGACTTCAATTACAATTCTTTCAACAATTGTTTACGGTCACCACATGTATACGACACAGATGAGTCCACTTTTAACTCAGTCGTTTATGACTCTAACTATGACGATTTCAATTCCATCTGCGATTTTCTTTGCAAACTGGCTTGGAACTATTTGGAAAGGATCAATTAGATTCCCAACTCCAATGGTTTTCTCTCTTGGTGTTGTATTCGTTTTTGGTCTTGGAGGTTTAACAGGTCTTTACCTTGCAACTGTAACAACTGACCTTTACCTACACGATACTTACTTCGTAGTTGGTCACTTCCATTATACAATGGCCGCTTCTGTTCTACTTGGTGGATACGCAGCTATTTACTTTTGGATGCCAAAGATGTTTGGAAAAATGTTAAATGAAACTCTTGGACATATCCACTTTTGGCTAACATTCCTTGGGCTTAACGGTGTTTTCATGGGAATGATGATCGTTGGTTACGCGGGTATGCACAGACGTATTTATAATCCATTTGTTTATGACTTCTTAAAGCACCTGATTCCAATGAACTCATTTATTACTTGGTCAGCGCTTTTAATGGGATTTGCGCAAATTTTCTTCGTGATCAACTTTGTTTACACAGTTTTCTTCAAGAAGGAAAAAGCAACTGACAACCCATGGGAAGTTGGAACACTTGAGTGGACGATTCCATCTCCAGCTCCAGTTTATAACTTTAAAGAAATCCCTGTTGTTAAGTGTGGACCACACGAGTTTGGTAACCCAGCACTAACAGGTGATAGAGACTTCCAATATCAAACAGAAGAGATTGCGGGAGCATAATGAGTCAAGTAGCAGAAATAAAACATTTCGAAGGTAAGAAGATCGTTTCATCTATTGGGATGATAGTTCTTCTTATTTCTTTTACGATGCTTTTTGCAACGCTACTCCTTGGCTATGTTGTTTTTAGAATGACAAGTGAAGTATGGCCACCTATGGGGATTCAAAGAATTTCTCTTGTGCTGCCAACGATCAGTACAATCATTATTGCCCTGAGTTCGTTAACATACTTTAATTTTGAAAAATCATATAAGGCGAAAGAATTAAAGAATGCAAAGCTAAATTTTGCTCTTACTTTCTTGGCCGGGCTAGCTTTCATGTTTGTTCAAGTTACTTTATGGCAATCAATGAAGCTTCAAGGTCTATATGTAACTGGTGGAATATTTCCATCGATGTTTTATGCTCTTACATGGGTACACGCTGCTCACATTGTAATGGCAATTTTCGCTCTACTTCTTATTGTTCCATCTTTACTAAAAGGGTATGTGGCAACGAAAGAATTATGGGTTGAAAATATTGGGAAGTTTTGGCACTTCCTTGGGATTGTTTGGTTTGTAATGTACATAATAATGTTCGTTTTTTAAGAGGATAACTATGAAGAAAACTTGGTTAACATTAACAACTTTATTTGTTCTTCTAAGTATGGTTTCTTGTCAAGAAAGTCATTTTAGAGAGGATAAAGTATTTGCTGGTGGGCTTTATGTAAAAAAAGAAGTCCTAAACAAAGGTAAGCAAATATATACAGAGTTTTGTATGCCTTGCCACGGTGTCGATGGTGACGGTAAAGGTGTAGCTGCTAAATCAATGAAAGTACCACCAAGAGATTTTACTACTGGTGTATTTAAATTTGGTGAAGTTGTTGCCGGTGAATTACCACATGATGCGCATTTATTTAAAATCCTAGAAAAAGGTCTACACGGAACAGCGATGCTTCCATGGGATTTAAAACATGATCAAATGTTTGCTGTTGTTCAATATATTAAAACTTTCGCACCACAAGTTTGGGAAGGAAAGGATAAGAAACTTGGAGAGCAAATTGTAATCACTAAAGACCCATATGGAGAAGCTCACAAGGCTGCTGCTATCGAAGCTGGTAAAAAAGTTTACCACGGTGAAGCTTCATGTTGGTCATGTCATAGAGCTTATGTAGACAAGCAAGAGCTTGCAAAAATCACTGACTCAAAAGTATCTGACATTGGAGAGGATGCTTACCAAGTAAAACTTCAAGAAACAGAGTGGGGATTTAAAAACCTTCCACCAGAGTTCACTTGGAATGCAGTTAGAAGTGCAACAACAGTAGAAGAGTTATATGTGAGACTTGCCGCTGGTGTTGGTGGTACAGCAATGCCAAGCTGGAAAGGTACAATCACTGACGAGCAAATCTGGGCTGTTTCTCACTATGTAAAATCTCTAATGGATCTTAAAGATTCTCCTGAGAGAAAAGAATTTATGGAGAGTATTAAGTAAAATGACTGCATACGTAGGATACAAACGAAATGGAAACCTTTTTGAAAAGCTTGTGACAAACAAGCTTTTCTGGTTTTTATTTATTGCTTTTACATTTTCGTATCCTATCTACAGATCAGTTTACCGTGAACTTCCACCACCGTTACCTGTTATTAAAAAAGTTCCGGACTTTTCACTTGTAAATGATTTCAAAAAGCCAGTTACAAATAAAGATCTTCTTGGAAAAGTTTATATTGCAAATTTTATTTTCACGACTTGTCCTTCTTCTTGCTTAAGACTTACTGCCGAAATGGAAAAAGTCCAGAAAAGAGTAAGAGGTCTAGGTCAAAATGTAGCTCTTGTCTCTTTTACTGTTGACCCATTAACGGACACACCAGAGGTTCTTTATAAGTATGCACGTAAGAAAAATGCTAACCCATTTGTATGGAGCTTTTTAACAGGAGATAAGGAAGAATTGAAAAAACTTGTTATCGATGGCTTCAATGTCCCAATGGGAGACAAAGAAGCTGTAGATGCAGTTGTTGATAGAGAAACAGTAACAATGTTCGATATTGCTCATACTGAAAAATTTGTGCTTGTTGATCACCATGGGGATATTCGTGGTTATTACGATTCAACGAGTGACGATATTAATAAGATGATGATCGATATAGGTTTATTAATTAACAGAAAAAATTAGTTTAATACTTAGGAGAAGACGATGTCAGAATCTACACATCACAGTCACAAAAAGTTATACATTGCAATTTTCTTTGCTCTTGCTTTCTTAACTGGAGTTGAGCTTGTAATTCCTGGTCTACCAAATGTAGCAAAGATTCTTAAGGACACTGCCCTTATAGCTCTTGCTCTTGGAAAAGCATTCTTAGTTGCTTACTTCTTTATGCATTTAAATGAAGAGAAAGGTTGGCTAAAGTTTATCGCTGCAATTCCTATTTCTGCGGGACTTTATGCGGTAGTATTAATTTTAGAATCAATGTTCAGATAATAAGGTAATAGAGGAGCTATTATGGAAGATAATACACAACAAACTACAGATCACTCAACTGAGCACGCAGGTCACAACACTACTGTTCAGGAAAACCCTGGATTACCGACGACAAAAAACGTTGTTTCAGAAGAATTGAGCCCAGTAAAAGGTGGACAATTTAGCCTTCAAACTTGGTGGATTATAGGGGGACTTGTTGTTGCTCTTCTTATACTTAAAACTTTTATCTATATAAAAGACGGAAAAAGACACGGAAAATAAAAAATGGCCATCTATTCAGATGGCTTTTTTTTTCTCTCAAAATAAAAAGATATCGAAATATTCTTTTAAATACAAAAAAGTACAATTTATATTAAACAAAGAGTTACTTAATCAATTTATAGTTTTTCTATAAAAAATAAGTGCTATATAAAAATTCAATTTTTTTATAGATAAAACTCCAAAGAGAATTAAGCCGTTGTCTTTTAGCTTTTTATCTTTTTAGCTTTTTAGCTTTTTAGCTTTTTAGCTTTTTAGCTTTTTAGCTTTTTAGCTTTTTATCTTTTTATCTTTTTATCTTTTTATCTTTTTATCTTTTTATCTTTTTATCTTTTTATCTTTTTAGCTTTTTAGCTTTTTATCTCTATTTCTATTTCATGTCTAAATACTATCTAGGTTACGATATACGTTAATCTAGATAGAAATAGAAAATACTCTTCAGTAAAGAAGGGATATATAATTAAAATAAAGATAATAAATAACTAAGTTGAAGCCAGTTAGAGTTTATCAGGAGATAGACGAATAAACTCATAGTTAAGTTATGAAAAATAGTTGATTAAACATATCTAGAAGCAAGAATTATACAGTTTACACAGGAAAAGAAGTGGTTTTAGAATTAATTGGGGAGTCGATTTTTTCAATAATTATTAAGCTGTCTAATTAATAGATAACAAATGAAAGCGAAACCTAAGAAATAGCTTATGGTGAAATTAATCTAAAGTGTGTTTTAATGCGTTTAAATCGTATTTTAAAGACAATCTGGTTATCTGATAATTTGAATAGAAAGTATCTTGTCACCCTTTTGAATCTTATCTAGTACATCAATCCCTTCTATAACCTGTCCAAAAATAGTGTACTTCCCATCTAGATGAGGAAGTGATGATAGTGATATATAGAACTGTGAATCGGCACTATCTATATTATTATGACTTCTAGCCATTGCGATAGTTCCCTTTATGTGCTGTAACTCGTTGATTTCCGCCTTCAAAATATTGCCGGAACCCCCTTTCCCACTGCCTGTAGGATCACCTGTCTGAATAACGAAGCCTGGTATAACTCTATGGAATGAAAGGCCATCATAAAAACCTTCATTTATAAGTTGTAATAGACGAGTAACCGTATTTGGTGCTGATTTTGGGTAGAATTTGAATGAAATATTACCATGCACTGTCTTTAAGACTGCTTTTGTACGAGATAATCCATCATTATCAGTCTCAAGATCGAAAGCATTCAAGGAAATTTCAGGTGAAATTGTCTCTTCAGGTGAAAATGTCTCTTTATTCTTTGTACAAGAACATAGAAAAAGTACAAAAAACAAACAAATAACATTGAAAATACGTGTTTTTTCTAGAGGTTTTATTGATGCGCTCCGTGTTTTTTAATTATTATTAAAAAAAAATGAAAAAAATGCAAATAAAAGTAAAAATAGTGTTGACAGATAATCTAAGAAAACTTAAATTCCTTCTCACCTTAAGAAATTAAGAAACGCGAAACAAACAACACGGGCGTGTAGCTCAGTTGGGAGAGCACCTGCTTTGCACGCAGGGGGTCGCAGGTTCGACTCCTGTCATGTCCACCATATTTGTTTCGGCTCTTTTAAAATTGAATATTGTAAAGAATTTGTTGCCTTCGGGTAATGAATAAGATGAGAAAGGAAACC